>NZ_JBFWJQ010000069.1:0-13116 GCF_050253115.1 Syntrophotalea sp. | reverse complement strand
GAGCGCCTTTTGAGTTGACGCTGACAGGTGAATCCACTAGTATGGCTGCGTTTTCCATGCCCGGGTGGCGGAACTGGCAGACGCAAGGGACTTAAAATCCCTCGGCCGTATGGCTGTACGGGTTCGACCCCCGTCCCGGGCACCACTAGAAAAAACAAAGGGTTAGCCGTTTCTTGGCTAACCCTTTGTCGTTTCGAAACGTTGAAGTTTCAGGTTGCGTCGTTTTTTTGTCATGCGGTCACAAGCCGGTACAACAAACCCGCGTTGTGGAGTAGTTGTCCGGCCCGGATACTGTCTTCGTTTTGCCGGGGATTTTCCTTCCCACGATTAATTCCGTGTCCTTTTCGTACTGCCGCAAGAGGCGGTTCCCGGATCCTTCCCACCTGTTTTTTATCTTTCCTGACAAAAATTGAGTTCAGTCAATTTCCATGAGCATCGGATTCGATAAGATGGAACCACATGGGCGGATCGTCCTTGGGCAGGAAGGAACGGATGATCCTGAACAGCGTTTTGATTCAGGCCTGATACAAAAGGAGCGCATATGCAAAAGGACTGGGAACAGAGAAAAGAGCAATTTGAGATTGTGGACGTGAGGAAGTTGACCGGAAACTTTTTGCCGGGATTTCTCAAAAGGGCCGGGCAGGTCGAAGTGGGCGACGGGATATGCGTGGTGCAGACTTTCGATCCGGTTCCTTTGTATTCCGCGATGGCATCCCTGGGTTTCGAGCACGTTACCGACAAGGTTTCCAGGGAGGAATATCGGGCCTATTTTTACCGGAAGGAAAACAGGGAAGCGCCTTTTCCTCAAACGGGCGATGTTCCTCTAAAACCGACGGCACTGCTCAATTTTAAAAAAATAGATAACACCCTGGCGGATATCGCGGTCAATTTCTGGACCCTGACCTGGGGCAAGGAGGCCCCGGCCATCGATCTCAAGACGAAATTGCTGCTGTCGCTGGCCAACGGCGTGGGGGCGGGGAGATTCCGTCAGGCGACGCGCGAGCTGATAAAAGTCTATTCGCTTGGTATTACCGTGGCCGAACTGGATGAGCTTTTTTCCCTGCTTGTCTGGAATGGTGGAATCGGCACCTTCGCCTCCGAGATCGGGCCCTCGCCTTTGTTCGGAGCCTACCAGACTATCAAAACGCTGGAAGGCAAGGGCCTGGCGCGGCAAGAGGTGATGATGCGCCTGATGGAAAAATTCGGCGAAAAAAACCCGGAAGTGGACGTGCTCACATAACGAACAGGGAGGTCCCACATCATGAACCCGGATTCAAACACGACCATTCGCATGTTCGGCGTGCTGTATACTTTGCGGCGCCAATCGGGTCTTCCACCGACGGCCAGGGTTTTTATCCCGCCCGAGGGGCGACATTGTCTTGACATCGCCAAAGAAGTCCGGTTGCCGGTCGACAAGATTGAGGGCGTGTTCATCAATCATACCGCCTATCCGCCGGATCGAATCATTATGCCGGGGGATCGGGTTGCCTTCATTCCCACGGGTGTGCCGGGTTCCGACTGGCTGTCCTATTCTTTGCGCAAAAATCAGGAATCCCGACATTGATGCCATTGGAGCGGCGCGGCATGGCGCGGGGTAAATCCCGGCCGTTTCGCGTCGCTCCCGTAATTGTAGGCTGCGGCGGCTACCTGTATAACTGATGGGAATAACCTGCGAGTTGGTTTTTATCCGGCAACGGACCTTTTTCACCGTTGCACTATCCCCACCGTATATGCAGTTAAGCACGTTTAAAACTTCGTGAACAAAAATATGTGAAGAAGTTGTTTGATAATCATACCGTATACTGGTGCCTTGCCGGAACGTACTAATTTTAAACGCCTCCACCTCTTTATTATCCCATGACCCTTGCGGTTACTTCCTTGTTAATATTTCGGACACTCAGCCAAACGCAAAGTAGTTGACGATTTATATGAATTGTGTTAATGATCATGCGCCGTTTTTTGGCGGCACTGAAATTAAGTGTAATTACTTGTTCCCTGATCTCGCAAATTCCTACAAAAATTTAAAAAACCGCGGACTCATCCGGGTTGGCAACAGGGATTGTCGCCATTTTCGGGTTTGTGCGCCTGGGCGCCATGGTGCCCGCTCTTTGCTGTGTCATCGTTATGTCCTGAGAGAAATAATGCCTATCGCCTGAAAGGTTGACGGTACGCTGCGTGCCGTTGGGTTGAAGGAAAATTAAAAACAGGAGAGGAGAAGAACATGGCGGTTTGCAAGTGTACCGGCGAGCATGTTGATTCGCCGCAAGATCTGAAGTTGAAGGAGCTGCTGGATCACTATCGGGATTACGATGGTGCGTTGATTCCGGTGTTGCAGGGTGCGCAGGATATCTACGGGTATCTGCCTGCGGAGGTCCTCGAAACGATCTCGAAAGAGTTGAACATTCCCTTCAGCGAGGTTTTCGGCGTAGTGACCTTTTACGCCCAGTTTCACCTCAAGCCCCGTGGCCGCAACATCATCCGCGTCTGTCTGGGCACCGCCTGCCACGTGCTCGGCGGCGGCAAGATTTTCGACAGGCTGCAGGAAATTCTCGGCGTCGAGAATGGCGGAACCACGGAAGATCTGCGCTACACACTGGAATCCGTGGCCTGCATCGGGGCTTGCGGTCTGGCGCCCTGTATCATGATCAACGATGATACTCATGGTCGTCTGGTACCGGGCGGTCTTGAAGAAATCCTGCAACAGTATCAGTAAGGGGGGATGGCGTACGATGAGTAAATTACAGGAAATGCGCTCCGGCATCGAGGAGCAGTACAAAGCGAAACTGGACCGTCCCCGGATCGTGGTCGGCCTGGGAACTTGCGGCATCGCCGCCGGCGGCAACAAGGTCATGGACGCCATCAAGGGTGAAGTGGCGAACCGCGGCCTGGATGTGGATGTGGATTTCACCAGCTGCATCGGCATGTGCTTTGCCGAGCCGGTGGTGGAGATTTCGCTGCCGGGCGCGGCCAGCGTCATCTATGGCGGCATCTACCCGGAAAATGTAGCGCAGCTGATCGACAGCCATGTCGTCGGCAAAGCTCCGGTGAAGGACCTGGCAGCCATCCAGATCGCCGGGCAGGCGGATCCCTACGAGGGGATTGCCGTGATGGACAAGTCCGATTACTACAAAAAGCAGGTACGTTCCGTCACCTCGCGGCTTGGCCGGACCAATCCCGAAAGCATCGAGGACTATATCGCCACCGGCGGTTATGCAGGGCTTGAAAAAGCTCTGGGCATGGAGCGGCAGGCGATCATCGACGAGATCAAGAAGTCGGGCCTGCGCGGTCGTGGGGGCGGCGGTTTCCCCACCGGCAACAAATGGCAGTTCGTGCATGACGCCGTTGGCGACAAGAAATACATCGTCTGCAACGCCGACGAAGGCGACCCCGGGGCGTTCATGGACCGCAGCGTTCTAGAAGGCGACCCCCATGCCATTCTGGAAGGGATGATGATCGCCGGTTACGCCATCGGCGCCAACGAAGGCGTGATCTACTGCCGCGCCGAATATCCCCTGGCCATCCGGCGGCTCAACCTCGCCATCGAAGTGGCGGAGCAGATGGGACTGCTCGGCCAGAACATCCTGGGCACCGGCTTTAACTTCAAGCTTCGGATCAAGGCCGGCGCCGGCGCCTTCGTCTGCGGCGAAGAAACCGCCCTGCTCAACTCCATCGAAGGTCAGCGCGGCATGCCCCGCGTGCGTCCGCCGTTCCCGGCGCACAAAGGCCTGTGGCAGAAGCCGACCTGCCTGAACAACGTCGAAACCTTCGCCAACGTCCCCTTCATCCTGCGTAACGGCGGCGACTGGTATGCCGCTATGGGTACCGAGAAGAGCAAGGGCAGCAAGGTTTTCTGTCTCACCGGCAAAATCAACCACACCGGCCTGTGCGAAGTGCCCATGGGCATCACCCTGCGCGAGATCGTGGAAGACATCGCCGGCGGCGTGCTGAACGGCAAGAAGTTCAAGGCGGTACAGAGCGGCGGTCCCTCCGGTGGCTGTCTGCCCGCCGAACAGCTCGATCTGCCCATCGACTATGATTCGCTGATCGGCGCTGGTGCCATGATGGGTTCCGGCGGTCTGGTGTTCATGGACGAAAACACCTGCATGGTGGACGTTGCCAAGTTTTTCCTCAGCTTCACCCAGCTTGAATCCTGTGGCAAGTGCACCCCCTGCCGCGAAGGCACCAAGCGGCTGCTGGAAATCCTGGAGCGCATTTGCGAAGGCAACGGGGTTCCCGAAGATATCGACACCCTGGAGCGGCTGGGCAAGGTCATCAAGAGCTCGGCATTGTGCGCCCTGGGCCAGACGGCTCCGAACCCGGTACTGACCACCTTGCGTTACTTCCGTAACGAGTACGAGGCACACATCAATGAGAAACGCTGCCCGGCCGGTGCCTGTCAGGCGCTGCTGACCTACACCATCCTGGAGGACAAGTGTGTGGGTTGCGGTGTGTGCATCAAGGCCTGTCCGGTGGGCGCCATCAGCGGCGAGAAGAAAAAGGCCCACGTCATCGATCCGAAGACCTGCGTCAAGTGCGGTGCCTGCGTGGCCAAGTGCAAGTTCGACGCTATCGTGAAAGCGTAAAAGATCGGCATTCGGCACGTATTGCTGGTAGCGTGCCGATTTTCTCAAACGTGAAGAGAATATCGAATCTTGCGTGGATAGAAGGAGATAACAATTGTCTACTGTTTCTTTAACCATAAATGGCCTTGAGGTCACGGTACCCAAGGGTACCAAGTTGCTGGATGCGGCGGTGGGAGCCGGCTTCTTTATTCCGACCTTGTGTCACGATGAAAACAGCCCCAACTATGGTGGCTGCCGCATTTGCGTGGTCGAAGTCAAGGGCGCCCGCGCCCTGGTCGCTTCGTGTTGCGCCGAGGCCGCCAACGGCATGGTCGTCGAGACCGAGTCGCCGGCTGTCGTCGAAGCCCGGAAGACCATCCTCGAACTGATGCTGGCCAATCACCCCACGGATTGCCTGACCTGCGACAAGGCCGGCAATTGCCGCCTGCAGGACTATGCTTTCCGTTACGATGTGAAGCAGCCCAGCTTTGGCGGTGAGAGGAAAGACCACGAATTCGACGATACCAATCCCTACATCAACCGGGATATGAATAAATGTATCCTGTGCGCCAGATGTGTCCGGACCTGCAAAGCCGTGACAGACCGGGCCGTCATCGATCTGGCCTATCGCGGATTCAAGACCAAGGTTGCGACGGCGCTGGACGCCAAACTCGCCGAATCTACCTGCGTGTCCTGCGGGCGCTGCGTGTCCGTGTGCCCGGTGGGCGCCCTGACCTACCGCTCCTTCTCCGGCAAGGCCCGTATGTGGGAAGTGGAAAAAGAGCAGGTAACCTGTACCTGGTGCGACGCCGGTTGCCAGTTCGACCTGGTGCGCAAGGACGGCAAAGCCATCGGTGTTGCAGCCAAAAACCCCTCCGAGGGTCGCCCCTTGTGCCTTAAGGGCCGCCTCGGTCTGGAGCTGCGCTACAACGATGAGCCGCTCAAGCCGATGCTCAAGAAGGACGATCAGTTTGTCGAGGTCTCCTGGACCGAGGCACTGGGTCTTGAAGAGATTGTTTCCAAACTGAAATAAATGCGTAAAACGGAGCGTTTCCTCCGCGTGGGGAAACGCTCCGCCATCGTCAGCTGCATCTTCAGAGTGGCGTACATGGTGCTTCGCTCCATCTTGTGCTTGATGTCGATGCGACCTGGTCTGACCCGCAACGAAGTGCACCCTGTTGATTGATTCATTTGCAGTTTTTCGGACTGCCCCGCCTCTATCCGCGCAATATCGCCTGGCCAAATATTAAATACCTGTTGTATTCCAACGTCCTGTCGCCGCAAAATATACCGGTTGTCGTGATGTCCGCGTTTGACGAGTTCTGTCCGCGGTCGGCTTTGAATCCCCTTTACACAGACGATTGTCGAGGAACCTCGTGAAACTTCTTCATACATCGGATTGGCACATCGGGCGCACCCTGTACGGCAGAAAGCGTTACGAGGAGTTCGAAGCATTCCTGGACTGGCTGGTCCGGGTGATTCAGCAGCATCGAATCGATGCGCTGCTGGTGGCGGGTGACGTGTTTGATACCAGTGCTCCGAGTAACCGCGCCCAACAGCTGTATTATCGCCTGCTCTGCCGGGTGGCGGCGTCCTGTTGTCGCCATGTGGTGATTGTGGCGGGCAACCACGATTCGCCTTCGTTTCTCTCCGCCCCTAAAGAACTGCTCAAAGCCCTCGATGTGCATGTGGTGGGAAGCCCTGGCGAAGATCCGCAGGACGAGGTGCTTGTGCTTCGCGACAAGCAGGGCAGGCCTGAACTGATCGTCTGCGCCGTGCCTTATCTTCGCGACCGGGATATTCGCGTGGCGCAAGCCGGCGAGAGCATCGAGGACAAGGAGCGCAGTCTGGTCGACGGCATAAGGCGGCACTACGCCGAAGTCGCGGCACGGGCCGAAGGCAGGCGCGCCGAATTATACGCGGAGGTGCCCATCGTCGCCACGGGGCATCTGTTTGCCGCGGGCGCTCAGACCGTTGACGGCGATGGCGTGCGCGAACTCTATGTGGGCTCCCTGGCGCATGTGAATTCCGGCATTTTTCCGGATTGTTTTGATTACCTGGCACTGGGGCACCTGCATGTTCCACAGAAGGTGAGCGGCCTCGAAACCATGCGTTACAGCGGTTCGCCGCTGCCCATGGGATTCGGGGAGGCGCAACAGCAGAAATATGTGGTGCTGGTCGATTTTAAAAGCAGGACGGCCAACCCCGCCGACAAAACTTCCCAACCGGACATCGAACTTTTTCCCGTTCCGGTGTTCCAGAAACTGGAGCGTGTCAGGGGGGACTGGGACGGCATCGCAAGCCGCATTCACGAACTGGCCGCGGAAGGGTCCCCGGTGTGGCTCGAAATCATCTACGATGGCACGGAGGTCATCGGTGATTTGCGCCAGCGTCTGGATGCCGCCATCAGCGGAACCGGAATGGAAATCCTGCGCGTGAAAAACAACCGCATCGTGGATCGGGTGCTGGGGCAGATTCACGAAGAGGAAACCCTCGACGACCTGAACCTTGACGATGTGTTCGAACGCTGCCTCGCCATGCATGACGTGCCTGAAGAGCAACGGCCGGAGCTGTTTCGTGCCTACCAGGAAACGCTCGCGTCTCTCTATCAAGACGATGTGCGGGCGGAATAGAGGGGGCTGCTGATGAGAATATTGCAGATACGTTTCAAAAATCTGAATTCCCTGGCCGGCGAATGGGAGATAGACCTGGCGCATCCGGCTTTCGCTTCTGACGGCATTTTCGCCATCACCGGGCCCACCGGCGCGGGAAAGAGTACCATCCTCGACGCGGTCTGCCTTGCCCTTTACGGGCGGACGCCCCGCCTCAACAAGGTCACCAGGGCTGGCAACGAGATCATGTCCCGTCAGACCGGCGAGTGCTTTGCCGAAGTGACTTTCGAGACGGAGGCAGGGCGATTTCGCTGTCACTGGAGTCAGCACCGGGCGCGCAGGAGGCCGGATGGCGAACTTCAGGCGCCTAAGCATGAAATCGCCGATGCCGATTCCGGTGCGATTTTTGAGTCCAGAATCAGAGGTGTCGCCGAGCAGATCGAGGCGGCCACCGGCATGGATTTTGACCGGTTCACTCGATCCATGCTGCTGGCGCAGGGCGGTTTCGCCGCATTCCTGCAGGCGGCACCGGATGAGCGAGCCCCGATCCTGGAGCAGATAACGGGCACCGAGATTTACAGCCGTATATCCATCCGTGTTCATGAGCGCCAGCGTGAAGAGCGGGTCAAGCTGGATACCCTCCAGGTCGAAACGGCAGGCATTGCCTTGCTGGAGCCGGAGCAGGAAAAACAGATTCTGCAGGAACTGGAAGCCAGACAGAAACAAGAAAGTGACCTTGTTGCCAGCTCCGAGGAGGCTGGCAGGGCCATGGCCTGGCTGCTCGCGGTGGAGGCCATGAAGCAGGAAATCGTCAGCCTGGCAGAGGAAGCGAACAGGCTGCAAAGCGTCATCGATGGGTTCAGGCCGGAGCGAGACAAGCTCGTCACGGCTTTGCGCGCCGCGTCGCTGGATGGTGCACACGCCACCCTCACCGCCATCCGAAAACAACAGGCGGATGACCAGAAAGCGCTGACAGGGGAGCAAGGCAACCTTCCTGCCCTGGAAGACTCTGCCAAAAGACAGGAACAATCGCAGAAGCTGGCCGAGCATCGGACCGCTGAAGTCAAACAGGCGCTGCGAGCCTCTCAGCCCCTTATCCAGAAGGTGCGCTCCCTCGATCAGAAGCTGGCCGATCAGGAAAAAGCTGTTCGGGAAGCAGAAGAGAACTGCCGAAATGCTGCGGCAAAAAGCGAAGCGGATAAACAGGCGAGACTCAGGGAACGGCAAAAACGCTTTGATGCCCAGCATACACTGGAGGGCATTGACGCTTATCTGCGGGAACACGCACCGGATGAATGGCTGGTCAGCGGACTGGCCGGTGTTGAAGAACAGTTGGGTGCCCTGCTGTCCAGGCAGACAGAAATCGCGCAACGGCAGACCGATCAGAAACAGGCGGCGATGGCTCTGGAACGGGCGAGGCGGCTCCTCGACGATCGCCAGAAACAAGGCGCCGCCCGCCGCCGGCAGCTGGACGACGCCTCAAACAGGCTTCAGCAAGCCAGGGATGCGCTGAACCGGCTGCTGGGAGGGCGGCTGTTGCGCGAATACCGGACCGAGAAGGAAACCCTGCTTCGCGAAATGGCCTTTCTGGTGAAAATAGCGGAGCTTGAAGAGCACCGGTCCAAACTGGAAGATGGCAGGCCCTGTCCGCTGTGCGGGGCGACAGAGCACCCCTTCGCTCAAGGCAATGTTCCCGCTGCCGATGAAACCGAACAGAGGATCGAAGCGCTTGCCAGGATGATTCGCCGGGCCGAAGACCAGGAAGCTGCTATCAGAAAATGTGAAGAGGCGGAAGCATCGGCCGGCAAAAATCTGGTGGAAGCAGAAAAACAGGAGGCCGCCGCGGCACATGAAGAGAAGTCTGCCAGCAAAGCGCTGGTGGAGGTCACGAACGGCCTGGAAAAACTTTGTGCAGATTTTACCGAGCGCAGGCAGTCGATAGCAGACAAACTCCAGCTGCTTGGCTTTGCCTTCGATTTTTGCAATCCCGAATCCGCAATCCGGAATCTGCAGGCTCGAGCGCAAACATGGCAGACGCAGGTCAGAAAAAAGGCCGAGATCGAGAAAAGGATTGCGGCTCTTGACAGTGAGATGCAGCGTCTGGATGCGGTCATTGAGACCCATGCCACGGCTCTGGCCGAAAAACGGGAAGGTCTCGAAAGCCTGAAAACCCGGTATGCCGCCGGAAGTGACGAGCGCAGAGCCCTGTATGGCGACAAATGTCCCGAGGATGAGGAACTGCGCCTCAACAAGGCGGTTTTAGCTGCGGAAAGTGCCGAAAAACAGGTCCGGGATCGGTACAATGAACTGCGGCAGCAGTGGAGCACCGCAAAGGCCCATGTTGAATCGCTGCAAATGCGCATCGACCGGAGAACCCCGGAGTTGCGCCATGCGGAAGCCGTTTTTTCATCAGCGCTGGCAGCCGCGGGGTTTCTGGATGAAGAACAGTTTCTCGCGGCCCGGCTGTCCGCCGGGCAGAGGGATGCCTTGTCCGCAAAAGCCAGGCTGCTGGATGACCGCCAGATTGAGCTGCAGGCCAGACAAAAAGATCGGGAAACGCGCCTGGCCGCGGAGATGGCCAGGAAACTTACCGACAAATCCGTGGATCAGCTCGAACGGCAGTGCACAGAGTATCAGAATGCGCTGAAGGAGCTGCGGGGCACCGTCGCCGGCCTCAGCCACAGGCTGAGTGAAAATCGTGCCGCCAGAGAGCGCATAAAGGCCAGACAGGCGGCTATCGAGGCTCAGCAGGCAGAGTGCCGCCGATGGGATAACCTGCACCAGTTGATCGGTTCAGCAGACGGCCGGAAGTACCGCAATTTTGCCCAGGGGCTGACCTTTGAAATGATGATCGGTCACGCCAACCGGCAACTGCAAAAAATGAGCGACCGTTACCTGCTGGTGCGGGATGAGGGCCGTCCGCTGGAACTCAATGTGATCGATAACTATCAGGCAGGCGAAGTCCGCTCCACCAAAAACCTGTCCGGTGGCGAGAGTTTTCTGGTCAGCCTGGCGCTGGCGCTGGGGCTGTCGCAGATGGCGAGCCGGAATGTCCGGGTCGATTCCCTGTTTCTGGACGAAGGCTTCGGCACGCTGGATGAAGAGGCTCTGGACACCGCACTCGAGACCCTGACCGGTTTGCAGCAGGATGGCAAGCTGATCGGCCTGATCTCCCATGTCGCGGCGCTCAAGGAGCGGATCAGCGCCCGCATCGAGGTTATCCCCCGGGCGGGCGGACGAAGCCGTGTAGCCGGACCGGGGTGCCGGGAGGTCAGATACTCTGGATGATTTTGACCGGCCGGAGGCCCAGATCGATCCAACGTGAAGAGATCATCAGAATAAGCAGCATCAGAAAAGCCGCGCCGTAAAACACCATGGGCATGCCGACATGGTCCATGATCCATCCGTTGGCCCAGGTGCCGGCGGCGCCGCCGACGAAGAGATTGAAGGATACCAGGGACATGACCGTGCCCCGCATGGACGGCATGAGGTTCTGGGCGGTGGTGACCAGGGTGGAATGCACCGATATGAAGGCAAAACCAAATCCGAACAGGGCCAGGCCAATGAGTATCGGAGAATGCAGAGCGGGCAGGGTGGCCAGGCACAAGCTGCCGAGCAGGGCCGAATAAGGTACGAAGCGGTTGTTGAAATGCCGTCTCAGGGGGGTTACGCTGCGGGCTCCGATGACGGTTGCAATACCGAACAGCGACAGGATCATGCCCACCCCGAGAATGCCATAGCCGGTATTGCCCTGGACAAATTTCCCCGAGTAGGTGAAGGTGCCGAAGACGCTGAAGCCAGTCAGAAAGATGGTTGAAACCACCTTGATCAGCTCTTTGTTCTGCGCGGTCTTTCGGTAGATCTTGCGGAAGTTCAGATGTTCGATAACGCCCGGCTGTTTCTCGATGCTCTTGAGCATGATGAAGGCGATGACCAGTTCAAAAAAGCCATACAGAAAGTAGACGGTTCGCCAGGAGCCGAAGTGGGCGATGAGACCGCCGATGGCCGTGGCCGACGCACCGCCCAGAAACATCATGCCGAAGAATTTGCCGATGGAGCGCTGCCGGTGGGCGTCCGTCGAACTTTCGCCGATATGGGCGACGCAGACGGGAAAAATCCCCGACCCGAAGGCGCCGTTGAAGGCGCGCAACACGATCAGGCTGGTGAGGTTGTAGGAAAAGGCGCTCAGGATGCTGAAAATGGCGGTGCCGAAGGCAGCGATGTTGATGATCCGGGTCTTGCCGTAGCGGTCCGCCAGGGGGCCGACGAAGATGGTGAAAAACCCGAAACAGATCATGTAGGAGGTGACGGAAAAGGCGGTCTCGGAAATGCTCAGATTCAGCTCTTTCGACATATCGAGAATCAGGGGAGCCACCGCGTAGTTATCCCCATTGGCTAAAAAGGCCATGATCCCCAGTACCAGAATAATCCAGGCTTGTTTTTCCTCGTCACGCATGCTGCCCTCCGTTTCTGTTTGCCTATCCCCGCCTCAATAAAAATTGTGCCATGTCATATGGATAGAGTTGGTATCCATCCGGAAATTCCGGATGGATACCGCGTAGTTTTCATCCGAAAACTTAGTTGGTAAGGGACTGGATCGGTGCCGGAATCCTGCCGCCGCGGGCGATGAAGATCTCGGAACTGAACCTGTGCACCGGCATGACCGGGGCGCTGCCCAGCAGGCCGCCGAATTCGACGGTGTCGCCGACCCGGGTGCCCGGCGCGGCGATGATGCGCACCGCGGTGGTCTTTTTGTTGATCATGCCGATGGCCATTTCATCGGCGATGATGGCCGAAATGGTGGAGGCCGGCGTGTCACCGGGCACCGCGATCATGTCCAGGCCGACGGAGCAGACGCAGGTCATGGCTTCAAGCTTGTCGAGGCTCAGGGAGCCGCGACGCACCGCGCGGATCATGCCTTCGTCCTCACTGACCGGGATGAAGGCGCCGCTGAGGCCGCCGACAGAGGACGATGCCATGGACCCGCCTTTTTTGACCGCGTCGTTGAGCAGCGCCAGAGCCGCGGTGGTGCCATGGGTGCCGCAGCTTTCCAGCCCCATGGCTTCGAGGATGGCGGCGACGCTGTCCCCCACCGCCGGCGTCGGTGCCAGGGACAGGTCCAGCACGCCGAACTCGGCGCCGATGCGGCGCGCCACTTCCTTGCCGACCATCTCGCCCATGCGGGTGATCTTGAAGGCGGTTTTCTTGATGCATTCCGCAATGTCGCCCAGCGAAGGGTTCTGC
Source organism: Syntrophotalea sp. (assembly GCF_050253115.1). Lineage (NCBI taxonomy): Bacteria > Pseudomonadati > Thermodesulfobacteriota > Desulfuromonadia > Desulfuromonadales > Syntrophotaleaceae > Syntrophotalea > Syntrophotalea sp. The sequence continues at coordinate 698 of NZ_JBFWJQ010000069.1, read as the reverse complement.
AGGGCCCGCACCGCCGCGTTGACCACTCCCGGCCCGCTGACGCCGACATTGATCACGCAGTCCGGTTCGCCCACGCCGTGAAAGGCGCCGGCCATGAAGGGATTGTCCTCCGGTGCGTTGGCGAACACCACCAGCTTGGCGCAGCCCAGTCCGCCGGCATCGCCGGTAAGTTCGGCGGTCTGTTTGATGATGCGCCCCATTTTCGCCACCGCGTCCATGTTGATGCCGGCCTTGGTGGATGCCACGTTGATCGAGGAGCAGACTTTTCGGGTCGATGCCAGCGCCTGGGGGATGGAGTCGATAAGACGACGATCGCCGGGGGTCATGCCTTTTTGCACCAGGGCGCTGAAACCGCCGACAAAATCGACGCCGATCTCCTCGGCCGCGCGGTCCAGGGTTTGAGCCACGGAACTCAGATCCTCGCATTGGCAGGCTTCGGCGACGATGGCGATGGGGGTGACGGAAATCCGCTTGTTGATGATGGGGATGCCGTACAGATTCTGAACGTCCTGGGTGGTACGCACCAGTTTTTCGGCACACCGCATGATCCGGTCGTAGATCTGTTGATTGAAGGTGGCGATGTCGGGATGGCAGCAGCCGCGCAGGTTGATGCCCATGGTGACGGTGCGGATGTCGAGGTGCTCGTGGGTCACCATGTTGATGGTTTCGAGAATTTCTTGCGGATGGATGAGCATCGG
>NZ_JBFWJQ010000068.1:0-13278 GCF_050253115.1 Syntrophotalea sp. | reverse complement strand
TTTGAGTGTAAATTTCCGTGCACAGGAAACGATAACCAACGATATACAACGATTAAAAATGAGTGCAACTTGAAAAAATGATGCGTTAAAACAGCATGTTAAACATGGGAATCGGCTGGAGCCATTGAAAACACAGGGGTGGGTATAAAAAAAGGGGTTAGACGCTCGAAAAAGCATCTAACCCCTTGATTTTACTGGTCGGAACGAGAGGATTTGAACCTCCGGCCCCCTGAACCCCATTCAGGTGCGCTACCAGACTGCGCTACGTTCCGAGAAAATGTGCGGTGTTTTTAGCACCTACCCTTACAGCTGTCAACCTTTAGTTGCAAATCTAGTCTTTTACCGGCCCGAGCAAAGTCAAAAGTTCCCGCAGTTCTGTCTTCATCAACAAAAGTAGGGGGTATATGTCCGTATCGCGAGAGGCAGGCTCCTGATCTATGCACGAGGATTGAAGAGGGTAAGAATAGTCTGTTTGGGCAAGATGCCTTCGCGCTCCAGAAATCGTATACCCTTGTTCATGGAGCAACGCTTTAATGTGGAGCAAATTTTCCACATCTTGCCGGCGATACAGTCTCTGTTTGGATTTCCCGCGAAAAGGTTTGATGAGTGAAAACTCGGTTTCCCAGTAGCGCAATACATGGGGATCAACTCCAACCAATTGGCTGACTTCGCCGATTCGGAAATAAACTTTATCCGGTATCTTGGCTGAAACTGAAGCCGATCGTTTCACATTCAATCGTCAACGCAGAGCAGAGTTATCTGAACGAAGTCACCCCGTTGCTAACAGTATAAAACAGTGCCTCGATGAGGTCAAATTGGCTTTCACTTGTTGAGCCGTTCGCGCAACCGCTTACTCGGACGAAAAGAAACCATCTGTCGTTTGGTGATGGTCATCGACTCGCCGGTTCGTGGATTACGGCCACGGCGGGGCGATTTATCCCGAACCGTCAGTGTGCCGAATTGCACCAGTTTGATCGATTCTCCAGCTACCATTGTGGTCTTCATGATCGCGAACACGGTATCGACGATTTCGGCAGCATTCCGCTGGGATACACCCAATTTTTCATTCACGGATATGGCCAGTTCCTTGCGGGTCACGTTCTTCTTCTTCATGCATCAAATCCTTGGCGATAACAGGCATTGAAATCTGCCATTAATAATTTCATCAATTTATCGTGAATTTTATCAACCGATTGATCATCCAGCGTGGCCGTCTCCGAACGATAGGTGAAAGAAAGGGAGACGCTCTTATATCCTGCCTGGATCGGTTTGCCACGATATACATCAAAGATCTCGGCTGACTCAAGATATTTCTGCCGCTGAGTTCGGATTGCCACGAGTAACTCTCCAGCCGGGACATGATCCGGCACGACAAGACTGGCATCGCGCTTGACTGAAGGAAATTTGGGCAACGTCTTGAACTGTTTCGGCACTCTGTTTAGGTTCATCAGATGCTGGAGATCAATCTCCAAAAAATAGACAGGCTGTTTGATTGCAAAGCCTTTGAGAGTCTCTGGGTGCACGCGGCCCACGGATCCGATCACGATGTCGCCATCCATAATCGCTACCGAACAGCCGGGGTCACTATACGGTTGCGTCAATTCAGCGACTTGTCGGAACAATGGTGCCTGATCATTTCCGGTCATGCGCAGCACCTGCAACAGGTTGGCGGCTGCACCCTTGACATCAAAGAAATCGATTTCCTGGTTGGCATGGTAGAACGGTTCAGCCTTGGGATAACGCTGCCCGCTCATGACCGCGCAAAGATACAATCGTTCCTCGGGCAACGCATTAGGTTGTTGCTGCAAGAAAATCTTGCCCGTTTCAAACAATCGAATGTCGGGACACTGGAAATTGATATTGCGGCGAACATTCTCAAGCAATCCGGGAAGAAGCATGGATCGCATGACCGCCTGTTCCTCCGAGAGCGGATTGAGAAGCCGGGTCACCTGTCGCCGGGCGTCGTTTTCGGCAAGGCGGCAGATATCCAAATGATGTTCACTGACAAAGCTGTAGTTGATTGCCTCAAAAAAGCCTTGTGCGGTGAGAATACGGGCAATATCCTGCCGCAAGGCACGCAGGTCATCCCGTTTGGGATAGTCCATCCGAATGAGCGGCAATGCGGTGGGTATGGAATTGTACCCGACCAATCGGGCGACTTCTTCAATCAGGTCCACTTCACGCTCGATATCGATCCGGAAGCTTGGAACCACAACTTCCAGGGTCGCCTCATCCAGTGCGGTGACAGCAAACTCAATGGATCGCAAATAATCCGCAACCTGGTCGCGATTCAGCTCCATGCCCAGCAACCCGCACACCCGGTTGACGCGCAGTTGCAGGGTCAACAAAGGTTTTTTTCCTGGATAGACATCGATACCGTCCGGATCCGCCTGGGCGCCGGCATATTCGACCATCAACTCCACAGCCCGTTCCAGGGCGATATCCGCGAGGTTCGGGTCGACCCCTCGTTCAAATCGATAGGAAGACTCGGATGGAATTCCCAATTTGCGAGCAGTGCGCCGTATGGACACGGGATTGAAACAGGCGGACTCAAGCAGGATAGTGGTGGTACGGTCAGTGATTTCTGTATCCAATCCTCCCATGACTCCGGCCACCGCGATGGGGCCCTGGCCATCGCAGATGAGCAACATGTCTGGGTCAAGCTGCCGTTGACTGCCGTCGAGGGTGGTGATGCTCGTCTCTTGCACGGTTGGCCGACGGACAATGATCTTGCTGTCCCGCAACGTAGCGAAATCAAAGGCGTGCATCGGCTGCCCGGACTCGAGCATCACGTAGTTGGTGATATCAACGATGTTGTTGATCGGCCGCATCCCCACGGCACTGAGCCGTTGCTGCATCCAGCGAGGAGAAGGTCCGATAGTAACATTGATCAATTTTCGGGCGGTATATCGAGGGCACAAGGTCGGATCATCGATGATCACTTCAAAATCGATATTCTTTCCGGTTAATGGGGTTACTTGGGCGACGAGCGGCTTCAAGACGCCCCCAGTGAAACTGCCGACTTCACGGGCAATGCCGCGAACGCTGGCGCAATCAGGGCGATTCGGTGTCAGATCGACCTCGATCACTGTATCGCGAAGATCGAGCGCTTCCACCAGTGGCAGCCCCGGAGCAAACGGTCCCTGCAAGTCGAGGATGCCGCTATGATCGTCGTTCAAGCCCAACTCACGCGCCGAACAGAGCATTCCAGCGGAAACAACGCCCCGGACCTTGGATTTTTTTATTTTGGTACCGTCGGGAAGCTTGACGCCGGGCTTGGCGATGGCGGTGAACATCCCAGGCCGGACATTGGGCGCACCACACACCACCTGGACGATCTCCTCGCCGGTATCGACAACACATACCGTTAATTTATCGGCATCGGGATGTTGGCTGACCTCGGTTACCCGGGCCACAGTGATCGGGGCGAGGTGTGCAGACAACTCTTCGACACTGTCAACCTCAAGCCCGAGCATGGTTAATTGGTCGGCTATCTGCGCCGAAGTCATTCCTGCGGTGGAAATGAATTGATTCAGCCAACTCAGCGTGAATTTCATAACGATCCTATCAGCAACAGCTCATCATGATAAATGTTGTGTTCGACACCTGCCGCTTCCCAAATTAGGCCGATCAAGGAAGAAGCGGGAGGCGCTCCTTCCTTTTCGGCCTCTCGTGAGGTCGTCGACCGCTGGAGCGCGGCAAGCGATTCGGCTTGCAGGTACCATGTCGGAATCCTCCCTCGCACGAGATGGAGCGGACGGTCTTGTGCAAGGAACGAAAAGGCGGCGTTCTAAAACTGGGAGAGAAACCGGAGGTCGTTTTCGTAATACAAACGGATATCGTCAATGCCATATTTGAGCATGGCTATCCGTTCAACGCCGAGACCAAAAGCGAATCCGGAATAGAGATCAGGATCGTACCCCACCATCTTCAACACCTCGGGGTCAATAAGGCCGGACCCAAGAATTTCGAGCCATCCCGTGCGTTTGCAAACCCGACATCCTTTGCCGCCACAGATCACGCAGGCAATGTCAACCTCAGCACTGGGTTCGGTGAAGGGAAAAAAACTGGGACGGAAACGCAAGGCAAGTTCCCGCTCGAACATCTTGTGAGTAAAGCTGGTCAGCACCCCTTTCAAATCGGCAAAGGAAACCTCCCTATCGACCAGAAAGCCTTCCACTTGATGAAACATAGGGGTATGGGTGATATCCGAATCGCACCGATACACCTTGCCAGGTGCGATGTAACGCAACGGTGGTTCCTGTTGCTCCATGATCCTTGCCTGCATGGGTGAGGTATGGGTACGCAGGAGAATTGAATCCGTGACATAAAAGGTGTCATGCATGTCACGGGCTGGATGATGTTTGGGGATGTTGAGCGCTTCGAAATTATAGTAATCGCTTTCCACATCCGGTCCTTCAGCCACCGCAAACCCCAACCCTTCGAAAATCGAGCAGATTTCCTCCATGACTTGGGTGACTGGATGCAGTTTACCAAACGGCAGATAGCGACCGGGCAAGCTGAGATCCACTTCCCCGCCGGCCCGTGTCAGCGCCGAGGCCTGAAACTGGGCCTTAAGTGTCTCGAACCGGTCTTCGATCTCCTGCTTGATGGCATTGGCCAATTGGCCGAGCCGAGGGCGCTCATCAGCGGCCACGCTCCCCAGTTGCCGCAAGGCACCGCTGAGCAGACCGCCTTTTCTTCCGAGATAGGTAACTCTAAAGGTTTCAAGCTGGGCCAGATCATCAATCCGCCCCAAAGCCTCTTCGGCCTCCTGCTTGAGCCTGAGCAGCTCGCTTTCCATACACTTTCAACCGTGTTCAGGAGGCCTGCCCGGAGGCCTTGACCACTGCTGAAAAGGCGTTGGGATCAACGATGGCCAGGTTGGAAAGCACCTTGCGATCAAGTTCGATCGAATTCTTGCTCAATCCATTGATCAGTCGGCTGTAGCTGGTGCCGTTCTGCTTGGCGGCCGCGTTAATGCGGGCGATCCATAGCTGACGAAACTCCCGTTTTTTTACGCGGCGGTCCCGGTACGCGTAGCACAAGGCACGATCAACCGCTTCAGCGGCGGTCTTGAACAACCGGTGCTTACCGCCACGAAAACCTTTGGCCAGAGTCAGTACTTTATTTCTTCTGCGGCGTGCTTTGAAACCGCGTGTTACACGAGGCATTGTCTTCTCCGTTCTAGCAAAGAAAAGAAAGACCGCCTGAAATGGCGGAACTCTCCCGATGGTGATGGCAGAGCCTGAGCATCCCGCTCAGACCGTTACGTCTCTTACATGTATGGCAACATCCGCCGTACGGCTTTGGTGTCCACTTCGGCAATCAAGGCGGATTTTCGCAGGTTACGTTTCCGCTTGGTTGATTTCTTGGTCAATATGTGAGAGGCAAAGGCCTTGGCGCGGCGGATCCGTCCGCCACCGGTAGCCTTAAACCGCTTGGCAGCCCCTCGGTTGGTTTTCATTTTCGGCATGGTACACGCTCCTTACATCTTCCCCGGTCCAACATCTGGCCGGAATGTAGTTATTGAATAACGAATTGCACCTTTAGGCTTTGGGACCGACAAACATAACGAGCTGCCGACCTTCCATTTTGGGTTCCTGAATGATCACGCAATCTTCACGCAACGTATCAGCGATTTTTGTCAGCGCGTCAAGTCCTATGGTCTGGGCATAGACAATTTCGCGGCCGCGGAAACGCATGGTCACCTTAACTTTATTTTTTTCCGCCAGGAATTCCTTGATTTTACGTATCTTGAAATTCAAATCGTGTTCTTCGGTTTTAGGCCTAAACTTGATTTCTCTGGTTTCAATTACGGTCTGTTTTTTCTTGGCTTCCTGCTGTTTCTTTTTCAGCTCGTAACGGAACTTGTCAAAATTCATGATCCGGCACACAGGCGGATCAGCCTTATCGGAAACTTCGACCAAATCAAGGCCCTGCTCCTGGGCCGCCTCCAAAGCGACTTTGGTGCTGACGATACCGCGTTGTGTTCCATCGGAATCAACGAGTCGAATTTCCCGGTAATCGATATCTTCGTTGATTTTGATTTTCAGATCCTGCTGAGTGGAAGGTTTTCGAATGCCTCGTTTTTTAATGTTCGTTCCTCCAGTTGTAGTGTTGTGTTCAGACGTGACGACGTCCGCATTCCTCAATAACGAGATCAACGAATGCTTCCGGCGTCATGGCCGGCAAATTTTCTCCATCTCTCTTTCGCACCGTAACCGTGCCTTCTTGCTTCTCACGCTCGCCGACAATCAACATGTAGGGGACTTTCATCAGCTGAGCTTCACGAATTTTGTAATTCAACTTTTCGTTGCGCACATCCTTGTCAATACGCACGCCCATGGCCCGCAACCGGGCATGCACCTGTTCGCAGTATTCGCCCTGGTCATCGGTAATATTCATTATCCGCGCCTGTTCCGGAGCGAGCCAAAGGGGAAAGGCACCTGCGTAGTGCTCGATCAGCACCCCGATAAAGCGCTCAAGCGACCCCATCAAAGCTCGATGGATCATGATCGGCTGATGCTCAGCGCCATCAACGCCGGTATAGTTCATCTGAAATCGTTCTGGCAGATTGAAGTCAACCTGAATGGTGGAGCATTGCCACGACCGTCCCAGCTGATCCTTGATCTTGATATCGATCTTGGGGCCATAGAAAACCCCCTCTCCCGGATCCAGCTGATACGCCAACCCTTTTTTCTCAAGGGCCTGCTTCAACGCCTGGGTCGACAACTGCCAGTGCTCATCCGAACCGACGTACTTTTCGGGCCGGGTGGAAAGATAGACATCATATTGATCAAACCCAAACGTCTTGAGAATATGCAAGTTAAGATCAATGATGTTAAATATCTCTTCTTCCAACTGATCGGGACGGCAGAATATGTGCGCGTCGTCTTGGGTAAAACCACGTACCCGCATCAGGCCATGCAGCGCACCGGTCCGTTCGTAGCGATAAACCGTGCCCAACTCGCACCAGCGAATGGGAAACTCCCGGTAACTGTGCTTGTCGGCATTGTAGACGCCAATGTGAAACGGACAATTCATTGGCTTCAACTGATACATCACCTCGTCGATCTCCATGGCGGAATACATGTTTTCGCCGTAGAAATCAAGATGTCCCGAGGTTTTCCACAGATCCTGGCGGGCAATGTGCGGGGTATAGAGCAACTGGTAGCCGTTTCGGTAGTGCTCATCCTTCCAGTAATCCTCGATCAGCCGGCGAAGAAGGGCGCCACGCGGCTGCCAGAGGATCAACCCCGGACCGATCTGGTCTTGAATGGTAAACAATCCCAACTGCTTGCCCAGCTTGCGATGGTCGCGCTTACGGGCCTCCTCCAGCCGGGCAAGATACTGTTGCAGCTCTTTCTTGTCCGCAAAAGCAGTCCCATAGATGCGGGTCAACATCTGCCGTTTCTCATCGCCCCGCCAATACGACCCTGCCACCCGCAACAGCTTGAACACTTTGATCCAGGAAGAATCCGGAACATGGGGGCCGCGGCACAGATCGACGAAACCACCATGGGTGTACAGACTGACGGTTTCCGCTTCCATCTCCCGCAGCAGTTCGAGTTTGTAAATTTCGCCGTGCTGCTCAAAAAAACGGATTGCCTCTTCCTTGGGCATCTCTTGCCGGACAAAAGGGAGACGAGCGTTGGCCAGCTCCGCCATCTTGGCTTCTATCTGCTCGAATTCTTCGGAGGAAAAAGGCTTTTCCCGATCAAAATCGTAGTAAAACCCGTCTTCAATCGCCGGGCCGATGGCCACTTTCACCTGATCGCCAAACAGCTCCTTGACCGCCAAGGCCATGATATGAGCTGTGGAATGGCGCAGAATTTCCAGACCTGCTTCCGAGTGCACAGATACCGGTTCGATGACCGCATCCATCGCCAGAGGTGTCGATAAATCCAGCAGACGACCGTCGCACTTCACCGCCACGGTCTGCTTGCGCTGCTTACCGGAAACCAGATCCTTGAGCACATCCGCGACTGCTGTCCCCAGCGGAAACGACTTATTTTCACCGTCTTGTAAGGAAACCGATATCTCTGCCATCGTGCCTGTAAAAAGGAAAGGCTAATGAGCAGATAAATCTGCATCCTAGCCTTTGAAAAATTGGTAGGCGCGGACGGGGTCGAACCGACGACATCTACCACGTCAAGGTAGCGCTCTCCCACTGAGCTACGCGCCTACATCATTTGATGTTTGGAATGGCTTTTATACAGCATACCGCTGAAAACCGCAAGTCAAATACCAGCAAACAATTAGAGTGTCAAGACAAATTCAAGCAGCCTTCGCAAGACTTTTGTTTACCAGCTCTCCCGTTTTCTTGGTTTTTGTTGGCAGTCCGTTGATTTTTCATGTCGATTTTTTTCATCCCCTCCTTTCACCCCAACCTGTCTCGTTACCCAGCAACACTCTTTTTTTCGCATGTCTCACAAGGCGTTACCGGCCATGACAGGTTTCCTCGATAATTGCGTTCCTTCAGCATTCCTTCGCCATGATTCCTGTTCGGTTTTGATTAAATGCGGCTGCCATCAAAAAGAGAGAAGCAAATCAGGGAACGGCGTGATATAAAAAAATCTTTTTTCTCGTTAGGCTACCACCCTGTCCATTCCGACTCGCACGAACGACAGCATCGGTCATGTCCACGCCACTCAACAAAGCGCTTAACGCGATTCTCTCCTCCGCCTCGCTGCCGACACTTCCAGCTGTTGCCGCCAAGGTCCTCGAAGTTACCTCACAGGACGACATTTCCTTTCCTGACCTGACAACCCTCATCGCCCAGGACATGGCACTTTCAGCCAGAATTCTCAAGGTCGCCAATTCCGCCTTGTATTGTTTTCCGCAAAAGATCGGCTCGATCAGTCAAGCTGTCTCCCTGCTGGGGATCAACGCGGTGCGCAGCCTGGTCCTGAGTTTCACTTTTCTCTCCATGGGAGAGGCACAGTCCCACGATCGGTTTGATCTCAATCAATTCTGGGAACGCTCGCTGGTTGGCGCGACAGCCGCTCGCCTGCTTGCCGAACAGACCGGGCGGATGGACCCCGAGGAAATGTTTACCATTGGTTTGCTGCAGGATATCGGTTGTTTAATCTTCGCGCTCACAATCCCCAGGCGTTACGACCGGCTAACACAGCACCTGACGGCTGGTTCAGCCGAGGTGTGCGAACTTTCCTTGGAAGAAGAATATATTGGCCTGACACACACCATCTCTGGCGCTGAAATTGGCCGTTTATGGGCACTCCCCTCCCCCATTCTAGCCGCCATCCGCTACCATCACGATCCCCTTGCCTACCCCGGTACGGATCCGAAAGAGGATCTGGCCATTAAAATCACTCACTTGTCCGCGCTGGTCACCAGGATTTTCTTTTCCGTTCATCCCGAGCGATTTCACCGCCAGTTTGTGGACCACGCCCATCGGCTGCTCGGCCTGGAAGACGTGAAAATCAAGACCATCCTCAAGATCATCAACCGGGAAATCGAAAAATCAGCCCGCTTTTTTGGGGTGAACATCACCTCGTTGCGACCGGTGGCCGAGATCATCCAGGAGGCCAATATCCGACTCAGCTTGCTTCATCTCAGTTATGAAGCGATGCACCGCGAACTGACCCAGGCCAAGACCGCGCTGGAACAGATACGACGGCAGTTGACCGAGCGGAACCGCCTGCTGGAAAAGCTGGCCAACCTCGACGGGTTGACCGAGATCAGCAACCATCGTTTTTTCCATCATTCCCTTCACTCGGAAATCAATCGGGCCATCCGCAATCATGCGCCGCTCTCCCTTTTGTTGGCGGACATCGACCACTTCAAGAAATTCAACGACGTCAACGGACACCAGATCGGCGATTTCATTCTCAAGGAACTATGCCAGGTAGCGCAGACCGCGATTCGCGAGTACGATCTGATGGCCCGCTACGGCGGCGAGGAATTCGCCTTTATCCTGCCGGAAACCGATGCGGAAGGGGCGGTGACCGTGGCCAGGAAGTTATGCAACGCTATCGCCGACCACGATTTTTTCAACGGAGAACGCCATTTCCGGGTTACCGTCAGCATCGGAGCTGCCACTGTCCGGCCCGCCGAGACCGCATGCAGCAAAAACGATCTGATCGGCATGGCTGACACGGCTCTGTATGCGGCCAAGAAACTGGGGAGAAATCAGGTCATTCATCATTCCGTCCAAACGAAGACCGGCGGATTGAGACGAACGTGAACTCGGCCGCGGAAGCGATCCTGCATCGTTTTCCCTTTTTTTTCGCCTTGTCAAGGGACAAGGCCCCTCGCCGGCACCGGGTTACAGCATGTATGCTTGCCAACGCGGACATCTGTAGTACATTGGGAACCGGGAATCGGAAAACATACCCTTTACCAGATGGAGGATGACCATGAAAAAGACCTATCTGTTCGCAGCCCTGAGCTTGACGCTCTCTCTTTCCGCGGTTGGTTTTTCCGCCAACGCCGAAGACACCGTGATGAAGGATGCCCAGGCCCAGTTCCAGCCCGTCCCGGACAAGGCGCCGGCCATCAAGGGGAACGAGGCGACGCCGGACAAGATCGAACTGGGCAAGATGCTGTATTTTGACCCCAGGCTGTCGAAAAGCGGCCTAATCAGCTGCAACACCTGTCACAACGTCGGCATGGCTGGCGCCGACTTCCAACAGACATCCACTGGTCACGGCTGGAAACAGGGGCCGCGCAATGCCCCGACCGTGCTCAATTCGGTCTTCAACGTGGCCCAGTTCTGGGACGGCCGAGCCAAGGATCTGGCGGAGCAGGCCAAAGGGCCGATTCAGGCTGGGGTGGAGATGAACAACACCCCGGAAAACGTGGTCAAAACCCTCAACAGCATGCCCGAATACGTGGCCCTGTTTAAACGATCGTTCCCCGGCGAGAGCGATCCGGTGACTTTCGACAACATGGCCAAGGCCATCGAAGCCTTTGAAGCCACCCTCATCACCCCTGACTCGAAATTCGATCTCTTTCTCAAGGGCGATGCCAAGGCGCTGGCCCAAAATGAACAGGAAGGCTTGAAGCTGTTCATGGTCCATGGCTGTGTCGAATGCCATGGCGGGGTCAATATGGGCGGTGATCAGTACTACCCCTTGGGGGTGGTCAACAAACCAAGTGAAAAAATCATCGCCGGCGACAAGGGTCGGTTTGCCATTACCCAGGCCAAGGACGACGAATTCTCGTTTAAATCACCCTCGTTGCGCAATATCGAGCTGACACCACCCTACTTCCATTCAGGCGTGGTTTGGGAATTGGCAGAAGCGGTGCAGGTGATGAACGATTCGCAGATCGGCGCCGACCTCAAAGAGGGGGATATCGGCAAGATTGTCGCCTTTCTCAAGACAACCACCGGCAAACAGCCCCAGGTGCTGCATCCCATCCTGCCGGCACCCACCCAGGCAACGCCCAAGCCGTCGCTGGAATAACGCCGCAACGTAAGGACACGGAGCCCAGTCTCTTGTCCACGATCTCGCGGAGTTCCGTCTTCAAAGCGGTGGGAAAGCTGAAAACGGCTTCCCCACCGTTTTCAGTTGCGCATTTCTTCAATCAAATCATCCGTCCCTGTTTTCTGTCCGGCTTTTTGCTCACGGGAATCGGACAGACCTTTCCAACCGGGCCGTAGCGGCACGGATTGCCCCCTGGGGATTGGTTCTGAACAAGACCTGAAACGAGGCACGGACATGCGAACAGCTCTTTCCCTCCTGGCGGTACTTTTGGCCGTCGGTGTCGGCATGCGGGTCTATCCCCATAGCCTGCTCAACGCTCTCCTCGCCGGTGCGGTGATTTACCTGGCGATCGAAGTGGTTGCCCTCCGCCGCCGGATAGAGAGACTGGAACGGACCACGACCGCCATCGCCCGAGACGACCATCCGGAAGCAACACACGGGACGCCCCTTGTCCGTGATCCGGGTGAGCCCACGGCGGACAAATCGTTTTCAAGACAAGCGGCGGCCGCCGAGGAACACCCACGAGCGGCTCCGGAGGGGAAACCTCCGCCACCATCCCCTGACCAGCTACCGGTTCGCGGCCTCTTGGCCGGTTTGACTGCGCCGGTAGTCACCTTTTTCACCAGCGGCAATCCGGTGCTCAAAATCGGCCTGGTGGTCCTGTTCTTTGGGGTGGCTTTCCTGCTCAAGTATGCGGCCCAGCGCACCCTGATCCCCATCGAACTGCGCCTGGCCGGGGTGGCCCTGGGCGGTCTGATCCTGCTGGCCGCCGGTTGGCGACTGCGCCACAGCCGCAGGAACTATGGCCTGGGTCTGGAAGGCGGTGGCATCGGCGTCCTGTACCTGGTGGTCTTTGCCGCAGCCAAGCTCTACCATCTCCTGCCCCTGCCCCTGGCCCTAACGGTGATGATCGGCCTAGTGGGGCTGTCCTGTGCCCTGGCGGTGTTGCAGGAGGCCCGGGGGTTGGCGGTGTCCGGTTCCATCGGCGGTTTTCTCGCTCCGGTGCTGATGTCCACCGACAGCGGCAGCCATGTACTCCTCTTCTCCTACTACGCCCTGCTCAATAGCGGCATTCTCGGCATTGCCTGGTTCAAGGCTTGGCGGGAACTCAATCTGATCGGTTTTACCTTCACCTTTGCCATCGCCACCCTTTGGGGAGCCTCGGCCTATACCCCGGACCATTTTGCCACCACCGAACCCTTTTTGATCCTCTTTTTCCTGATGTACTGCCTGATCGCGGTCCTGTTCGCCCATCGTCAGCCCCTGCGACTACGCGGCTTCATCGACGGCCCGTTGGTGTTTGGCCTGCCGATTGTCGCCAGCGGCCTCCAAGCCTATCTGGTGCACGATTTCCGTTACGGCATGGCGCTGAGTGCCCTGATGCTGGGCGGCTGGTATGTCGGGTTGTCCTGGCTGCTGTGGAGACAGCTGGCTGAGGGGATGCGGCTGCTGACCGAGGCCTTTCTTGCCCTGGGCGTGATCTTCGCCAGCTTGGCCATTCCCCTGGGACTCGACCCGAACTGGACCGCCGCTGCCTGGGCTTTGGAAGGCGCGGCCATGGTCTGGGTCGGGTCGCGGCAGGACCGGCCGCTGGCCCGGCTGTTCGGTCTGCTACTCCAGATCGGTGCCGCTGTGAGTTTCGTGGACGGCCTGGTCTTGCCCGCCAACAGCGGGCTGTTGGTCAACTGGGCCTTTCTCGGCAGTGCTCTGCTGGCCAGCGCCGCCCTGTTCTCCAGCTTCTGGCTTGATCGGTATCGCGACCAGGCATCCCCTTGGGAGCTCCCCTTACCGCCATTACTGCTCGCTTGGGGGTTGAGCTGGTGGT
>NZ_JBFWJQ010000067.1:0-13439 GCF_050253115.1 Syntrophotalea sp. | reverse complement strand
GTGCGGGTCGCCTTCGAGCACCGCGCGGTCCATGAACGCGCCCGGGTCGCCTTCGTCGGCGTTGCAGACGACATATTTGGTGTCGGAGGCATACTTGGCGGCAAAACCCCATTTGACGCCGGTGGGAAAACCCGCGCCGCCACGACCGCGCAGGCCGCTGTTTTTAACCAATTCGATAACATCGGCGGGCTTCATCTCGGCCAGGCATTTGCCCAGGGCCTGATAGCCGCCGACGGTGATGTAGGATTCAATGGATTCCGGATCGATGAACCCGCTGTTGCGAGTGGCTATTCTAAGCTGATTTGCCATAGCTGTTCTCTCCCCGTATTAAAAAACAACGCGCTCATAGTTGACCGGAATCACGCCCCCGACCAACTCGCCGTCTTTGATGTATTTCTGCACCAGTTCCTTGGCCTTGTCACCCTTGACATAACCGAACACCACCGGCTGTTTGCCGGGCAGGATGATTTCCACGGTCGGCTCGGCATAGCAGTAGGTATGGCAGCCGACCTGACCGAATTCCACGTTGTCGATGCCCTGCGCGGCGCATTCCTGCTTCATGGCTTCCAGCGTTTCCTTGCCGCCGGAGGCGATGCTGCAGGTCGCCAGGGAAACGTTGACGATGATTTTTTCGCTTTTGGATTTATTTGCGGCAGCCTGCAGGTCTTCGCGCTTTTTCTGCAGTTCCGCCAGAGAATTGATCTTGGCCATATCGCATTATCTCCCCGTGTTAAGCAAAGTCGGCAATGATGCTCTTCACCTGGTCGGTGGTCACGTTGCCGTAGACCTTCTCACCGACAATAACCACCGGCGCCAGCGCACAGGCACCGACGCAGCGCAGACAGTCGAGGGAGAATTTGCCGTCCGATGTCACTTCACCGACCTCCAGGTTCAGCTGCTGCTTGAGCGCCTCGACAACCTTGTCGGCGCCCTTGACGAAGCAGGCGGTACCCATGCACACGGCAATGGGATGCTTGCCTTTGGGTTTCATGGTGAAGAAGGTGTAGAAGCTCACCACCCCGAACACATGCACGACCGGCACATCCATGTGCTCGGCGACATACTCCTGAACCTCCACGGGCAAAAACCCGAACAGGCTCTGAGCCTTGTGCAGCACCGTGACAAGGTGACCTTTCTTGGTCGGCAAACTGTCGATGAACGCATCGAGCTCGCGGAACAGGTTTTCCGGCAGCTCGTAAGCCTGCTGGGTTCCGCATTCCTTTTTTTCCTGACAACTGGACATGAGTCCTCCCCTGAATGATGTTTGGAATCCGAACAGAAACGACAGCGGGGGCTGTCCGAAGATGCATGAAAAACTGCTGCCTGGTGACGGGAATGCGGCATCCTGCGGGATGGGAGAAAAAACGCTGGGGCCTCTTCGGGCGCAATACAGCACGCCAAGGCGCGAAACGTCCCGGCAGCAACTCGAGATGGCACATCCTGAGCGACAGCAGCATGGTTTCCGTGCATTTACATCCGGACATGAACATACCCGCAGAACCGCGCAGCCCGGTTTTTCAGCCGGACGCACCCCAGTCTGCCGTTCGGGACACCCGGATCCCGGTTGACATGCTACATGAAACGACGCGCGATGCAGGACAACGCACGCTTATGCTGGTTTTTGATAAAAAATGCAGGTTTGCGGGGAAATAGCCAAGCCGTGCGACCTGGCTATTTCTCCTCCTCTCCAAAACACAATGCAAACGTGGCCGGCAGAAAGCGAAACAAAACATCCAATTCTTTGAATTGTTCAATGCATGATTCCGCCAAATAACGGCCAAGAGATAGATACCACCGATAAAATATCATTTCAATCTCTTTTTTACCGATATCGGAAAAAATAAATCCAGGGGTAACGGTCTTTAAGAATTTTCAATAGGTTGGCAAAAGCGACAGGCTGCGCGAAAAACCCGGAAACGGCTTTTCGTAAACAGGATCGGAGGCGATCGACTGCGATGTTTCCGGATATTTATCAGGCATTTAAAAACATCGTTATGACAAAAGATGATCTTCCGGGACGGAGGGTGCTCCACGGCATCAGAGCGTCTCGCATTCATCGGATGAAAGTTGCGCAATGTAGGGCAAGGCCCGGAATTTATCCGCAAAATCCAGTCCATAACCGACCGTCCAGACGTCGGCTATATCGAACCCGACATAATCAACGGGCACCTGCACCTGCATGGTGCCGGCCTTGCGTAGCAGTGTACAGGTTTTCAGCGAGGCGGGTTTTCGCGCCCGGAACAATCGCAGCAGATAATCAAGCGTATGCCCGGTGTCGACGATATCCTCCACGATCAGCACGTGTCTTTGCGTGATATCGGTTCGCACATCCATGATCAGACGCACGGCGCCGCTGACGGCTCCTTTGCCATAAGACGAAAGAGCTATAAAATCGATGCGCCGCGGTATCTTCAGGGCGCGGGACAGATCGGCCAGAAAAATATAGCTGCCCCGCAGCACGCCGACCATAAAAAGCTCTTCAACCGCGGCATAATCGCTTGAAATCCGCGCCGCGAGCTCAGCAACGCGCCGATGAATGGCCTCTTCACCAATCAATATCCTGCGTGGAGATCCCGGCATGCCTTCCTCCTCAGTCTTCGAGAAACAGTGGCACCAGCTGCCGCGACAGCACATGCACCAGGCCGAAGTCTGTCAATTTCAACTCCGGAATGACCTCGAGCCCCAGAAAACTCAGCGTCATGAATGGCCCCGGAATCGCACAACCCACCTCTTTCAGGGCTTGATTCAGAAACTTTTGGCAAGACACCAGTTCTTCGGCGGCGGCCAAGGACATCAACCCGCCGACAGGCAACGGCAGCTGCCAAAGCAGCCGCTCGCCCACTGCCAGCGCCTGGCCGCCACCGGATTCGGCCACGGCCCGGGCGGCGGTCATCATGGACATATCGTCCATCCCAGCCACGATCAGGTTATGGTGGTCATGCGCCACGCTTGAAGCCATTGCACCGCGCCGCAGGGTCAGCCCCTGGACGAATCCCTTGCCACATCGCCCAGTGGCGCGATGTCTTTCGATCACCGCAAGCTTGGCAAGATCCCGTTCGGGGTCAGCCACCATCTCCCCTTCCCGGCTCAAGCCGTGAAGAATCCGCTGTTCGGTTACCAGTTGTCCGGGCACCACACCGATTACCCGCATCTTGCAACCCGGACCGGATATACGAAAATCGACCCTTGACCAGTCGACATGCATGGTATTTTTCAGCCAGGGCGCAATTTCGTCGCCTGTGCCGCCGGATTTTTCGTCGACACATTGCCCGCCCACAGCCACCAGTCGGCCGGCATGCCAGACCCGTTCCGGACGGAAATTGTCGAGGCTGGAAAACGCTACAAGATCGGCCCTGCGGCCGGGGGCAATCAGACCGCGATCGAGCAGGCCGTAGTGCACCGCCGGATTGAGACAGGCCATGCGCAGCGCCGTCAGCGGCGAAACCCCGGCTGCAACCATGGTACGCACCATCTGATCTATGGAGCCGCGGGACAGCAGATCCGCCGCATCCCGGTCATCGGTACATAGCGCCAGAAAACGCTCGGTTACGCAGGAAACTGTCGGCAAAAGGGTCTGCAGATTACGAGCCGCGCTGCCTTCCCGAAGAAAAACGCACATCCCCCGTTGCAGCCTGTCCCTCACTTCGGCCTCGGTACAGCATTCGTGATCGGAAGTTATGCCGGCGGCCGCATAGGCATCCAGATTGCCACCTTCGACCGCCGGAGCATGGCCGTCGACGGGAAACCCGCGAACGGCGTCGAGTTCCGCCAGCAGCCGGGGCTCGCCTGTGATGACCCCCTGGAAATCCATCACTTCGCCAAGAGCCACCACATCCGGACAAGCCAGAAGCCGGCTGTAATCCTCCGGCCCCAGGCTGGCGCCGGAGCCTGCCAGCAAGGTCGCCGGCACGCAGGAAGGTATGGTCATGAATATGTCGACGGGGGTCTGCCGTGCATCGTCCTGCATGAAACGAATCCCTGAAAGCCCGCAGACATTGGCGATTTCATGAGGATTGGCAACCACTGTCGTTACCCCCCGCGAAACGACCAGACGGGCGAATTCACGGGGGCGCAACATGGAACTTTCGATGTGCACATGCGCATCCACCAGGCCAGGTGCCACAAACAGGCCCTTGAGATCATAACTTTCAATACCGTCAAGTTTCTTGCCGACCGCGGCGATATAGGCACCGACCATGGCAATATCCGCTTCAGCAATGTCACCCGTTGCCAGATCGATGACTTTTCCGTTACGCAACAGCATGTCGGCCGGACTTTGCCGACGCGCAACCGCCAGCAGTCGGGTCAATACGGCCGCCTTATGGTCTGCCGCCTTGCGAATGAAAAGACTCACCACAAACTCTCCCTGGACTATATTTGCCTCTATTATACATCACGCCGTCCCTGCCCTGCCGAAGACACACCATAAAAAAACCCCTTCCGGAGCGGAAGGGGTTTTGCGTCGTGTAAACAAGTCAGGCATTTGTTGTGGCGACTGGTAGGCCGGTTGCGGGTTTTCAGGCAGGGGAAACATGCCGTGCCAGCACCTGTGCAAGCCGGCCGAATTCTTCGAGCGAAAGGGTCTCGGCGCGACGCCCCGAATCGATCCCGACCTCGCGCAGCGCATCCTCGAGCCCGTCGAAACCGAGACCGCCTCCGGCAAGACTGTTGCGCAGGGTTTTGCGGCGCTGACCAAATGCCGCCTTGACCGTGCGCCGGAAAAACCGCTCATCTGCAATCTCGATCCGGGGACGGGCAAGTGCTTCGAAGCACAGCACTGAGGAATATACTTTCGGCGGTGGATAAAAGGCTCCGGGTGCCACTCGCAAAACCCGACGGATATCGAACCATACCTGGCACAGTACGGAAAGAATGCCGTAATCCCTGCCGCCGGGCGCGGCGCACAACCGGTCCCCGACTTCCTGTTGGAACATCAGCACCAGTCGCGAAAAAAGGTGCCGGTGATCGAGAATCTTGAAAAGGATCTGGCTGGAGATATTGTACGGCAGGTTGGCTACAAGTTTGTACGGAGGTTCGCACAGAATCGCTTCCCAGTCCAGCGCCAGCGCGTCCCCCACATGCACCGTCAGGTGCGGCGCGGTACGTGCCTGCAGGCCTTCGACAAGATCCCGGTCGATCTCGATGACGTGCAGTCGCGCCACCGACGGCAGCAGACGGTCGGTCAGAACACCGAGTCCCGGACCGATTTCCAGTACCCGGTCCCGGGGTTCCAGCGCGGCAGCCGCAAGGATGCCGTCGATAATGTGGCGATCCTGCAGAAAATTCTGACCAAAACGTTTTTTGGGACGGTGATTCACAGCTCTCTCCCCTGCCCGCGCCGGGGGCGTCTCGGCCAGCGGGAAATTTTCCACTTCTGCGCCAGCGGAATGATACGAATCGCAGCCAGGTAAACCGCCACGGAACACAATATCGCCCACAGCAGACTGCCAAAAGTCAGAGGAAGCATGACTTCCCAGCCAAGACTTTTAAGGGCGGAAAAGCTCAGGGATTCGGGCATGCGCACATAATCCATGCCGAGCAGAATGCGCCCCGATTCGTATTCGAGGGCATAAATGAAAGGCGCGGTAAAAGGGTTGGTCACCCAGACGCCCAGTACGGCGGCGAACTTGTTTTCGTTGAGAATCACCGCCAGAAACACGGCCAGCAGCATCTGAAAGCCAAATGTCGGGGTCAATCCGATAAAAATACCGAGCGCCAACCCCTTGGCGACTTCTTCGGGGGTACCGCGAAGCCGCATGAATTTCAGAACCAACAATTTGAGCTGCCTGGCCAAAGGCCATCGCCGGTACATACGATGTTATCCATTTCGCGGTTACGGCTGTTGCGCCCAGCCAGCCTGGTCAAGGGGCCAGCTGGCCTTGGCATTGAGGTCCTGGTCGGCGGCGCACCCTCCCGCCAGGTAGGCATCCCCGGCCACGCCAAGCATGGCCGCATTGTCGGCACAAAGAGACGGACTGGGGAAAAACACCTGGAATCCGTCCAGCGCGGCCCGTTCTCCCATCAGGCGTCGCAGCCCCTTGTTACAGGCCACACCGCCGGCCACGACGATGCGGTTCAATCCGGTATCCCGTGCCGCCCGGAGGGTCTTTTCACAAAGCACCTCGATCACCGCCTGCTGAAAACTGGCCGCGACGTCGCACAGGTGCGTCCCCTCGATGGGGCCATTCTGGCCCTGCACATAGTACAGCAGTGCCGTTTTGATGCCGCTGAAGCTGAAATCGTAATTCGGCTTTTTCAGCAATGGACGGGGAAAATCAAAGGCGCGGGGATTGCCCTCGGCAGCCAACCGGTCGATGACCGCGCCGCCGGGATAACCGAGCCCGAGCAGCTTCGAAACCTTGTCGAAGGCTTCTCCCGCCGCATCGTCAAGGGTGCGGCCCAGTGTTCGGTAACGGCCAATGCCATCCACCCGGTACAGATGCGTGTGCCCGCCGGAAACAGCCAGCGCCAGATAGGGAAAGGCAATGTCGTTTTCCAGCAGCGGCGCGAGGATGTGGCCTTCCATGTGATGCACCCCGACCAGGGGGATTTCCAGAGCCACGGCCATGGCCTTGGCTACGGAAAGGCCCACCAGCAGGGCGCCAATCAAGCCCGGCCCGCGGGTGACGGCCATGCCTTCGATGGCTTCAAGACCAACGCCTGCCTGACGCAGGGCATCGTCAATCACCACGGTCACGGCCTCCAGATGCTTGCGGGAAGCCAGCTCCGGCACAACGCCGCCATACAGTGCATGCACATCGACCTGGGAAGCGATGACGTTCGACAGAACCTGGCGACCGTCGCGCACCACCGCCGCCGAGGTCTCGTCACAAGATGATTCTATGGTCAGCAACAACATGCAAAAAATTCTACTTTCCGAGAGGGTCTGTTTAACGGGAGCCGGCGGCCGGTCAGAGCAGATTGGCCGCCAGTTCCGCCAGTGGCGAGCGCTCTCCACGCATCAGGGTTACGTGTCCGGCGATGGACTGGCTCTTGAATTTCTCAACGGTGTAGGTCAGGCCGTTGCTCGAAGAATCGATATAAGGGTTATCGATCTGGTAAGGATCGCCGGTCAGTACGATTTTGGTTCCCTCCCCCGCCCGTGTGATGATGGTCTTGATCTCATGGGGAGTCAGGTTCTGTGCTTCGTCGACAATCATGAACTGTTTGGGGATCGACCGTCCCCGAATGTAGGTCAAAGGTTCGATCTGCAACAACCCCATTTCGACCAGTTCCTTGTAACCGCGCTTGCGCTTGCCATGCTCGTCCACCATGCCAAGCAGCAGTTCGACATTATCGAAAATGGGCTGCATCCAGGGCGCCAGTTTCTCCTCGACGTCACCAGGCAAAAAACCCAGATCCCTGCCCAAAGGAAAGATGGGACGTGAAACCAGCAGCCGGCTGTAACCGCCCTCGTCCGCCGACTTGGCAAGACCGGCGGCAATGGCGAGCAGGGTTTTGCCGGTACCGGCCTTGCCCACCAGCGTCACGAGCTGAATATCGTCGTTGAGCAGCAGATCGAAGGCGAATTGCTGCTCCCGGTTGCGCGGGGTGATGCCCCACAAACCTTCCTTGGGAAGCCGGATCAGGGGTACCACCCGCCCCAGAGCCGCCTCGTAACGTCCAAGGGCGGTATGCGAGGTATTGCTTTCGTCGACCAGGGTCAGACACTGGTTTTCGCGATAATCGCCATCAATGTCGACATGCCCCTGGCCGTAAAAGCGATCGACCTGCTCGCGGGGCAGAACCACTTCGGCCATGCCGGTGTAGAGTTCCTCGATGGAGACTTTGTCGGACTCGTAATCCTGGGCATTGAGCCCCACCGCATCGGCTTTGATACGCAGATTCGTATCCTTGGTGACAAACACCACGGGGCAATGGCACTCTTCCTTCATTTGCAGGGCGACGGCCAGGATACGGTTGTCGCCCCGGTCCACCCGCAATTCCGGGGGCATGCGCCGCATGGCCTGCTCGGTATAGATAAAAACCTTCAGCATCCCGCCGTCGTCCAGCCGCACGCCGTCGACCAGGTGCGCTTTGGCACGAAAACTGTCAAGCAGGCGGGAAACTTCACGGGCATTGCGCCCGGTCTCGTTGAGATCCTTTTTAAAGGTATCGATTTCCTCGACCACCGTAATGGGTATGACCACGTCGTTGTCCTTGAATCGAAGCAAGGCCTGAGGGTCGTGCAGCAAAACGTTGGTATCGAGAACAAAAACCTTTTTCATGACGCTCCCTCACAAGAGTGAATACAAGAATTTTGGGTGACGCAGCAATTCGGCGAGATCAGAGGACATGGCGTACGCAGCGCGAAAAAAACTGTGTGAAACTACCATTGGACAGCAGGTTTGGCAACCCCTTTCCGGTTGGCGAAAGCTCCGGACCGGCAGGATGTGCATGCCGCCCGTTCGACTGCCGGCGTATTGTACAACAACCCTTCTTTCCGGGTAAAATTCATTTTGTACATATTGGCATTGGGCATGCCCCTCCGGATTGCCGGTGCCCGGCAAACAGCCCTCACGCATATCTTGACAGACCCAACATATTGTGGTTTATAGATGGCCTGCCACAGGATATTGGCGGCACACATCTTAACTAATTAAAAGGACTGCATCCATGATGACCACTGCGGATCTGGAATCCCGTCTCAGCAATAATGCCATCACTGTTCTTGAGCGCCGCTATCTCAAGCGGAGCCCCGAGGGCCGCATCCTCGAACAGCCGGCGGACATGTTCCGGCGCGTTGCTGCAGCCATAGCCGCGGCCGAAGATCAATTCGGACATGGGGAAGAAGCCGCCGCCCTGGCTGATCGCTTCTATGACGCCATGACCCGCCTGGAGTTTCTGCCGAACTCACCCACTCTGATGAATGCCGGACGGGAACTCGGCCAGCTTGCCGCCTGTTTCGTGCTGCCGGTCGGGGATTCCATGGAGAGCATTTTTGAAGCCATCAAGCAAACCGCTCTGATTCACAAAAGCGGCGGCGGCACCGGGTTCTCCTTCTCGCGCATCCGCCCGGCCAACGACGTTGTGTTGTCCACCAAGGGCGTTTCATCCGGACCGATTTCGTTTATGAAGGTTTTTGACGCCGCCACTGAAACCATCAAGCAGGGCGGCACACGGCGCGGCGCCAATATGGGAATTTTGCGGGTCGACCACCCGGACATCATGGATTTCATCATGGTCAAAAAAGACCTGACGGTTTTAACCAATTTCAACCTCTCCGTCGGCCTGACAGAGGAATTCATGAAGGCCGTGGAGGATGGCCGCGAATATGACCTGATCAATCCGCGCACCGGCGAGCCGATCAAAAAACTCGATGCCCGCAAGGTGTTTGATCGCATCGTCGATATGGCCTGGAACAGTGGAGAGCCGGGCATTATCTTTCTCGACCGTCTCAACCGTGACAATCCCACTCCCCATGTGGGCGATATTGAAGCGACCAATCCCTGTGGAGAACAGCCGCTGTTGCCCTACGAATCCTGCAACCTCGGTTCGATAAACCTGTCGCGCATGGTTACTGACGACAGCCAGGTCGACTGGCAAAAGCTCGGCGATACGGTAGCGATGGCGGTACGTTTTCTCGACAATGTCATTCAGATCAATCGCTATCCGTTGCCGCAGATTGCCGAAATGACCCGCGCCAACCGCAAAATAGGGCTCGGCATCATGGGCTGGGCCGACATGCTTATCCTGCTTGGCATGCCTTACAACAGCGACCAGGCCATCGAGCTTGCCGACAGGGTGATGAGCTTCATCGCCGACCAGGCGCGCGATGCGTCCCGCAAGCTGGCCGAACAACGCGGCGCCTTTCCTAATTTTCCCGGCAGCCGTTTCGACGAGGACGGCGAGGCTGAGTTGCGCAATGCCACCTGCACCACCATCGCGCCGACCGGCACCATCTCTATCATTGCCAATACTTCGAGCGGCATCGAACCGGTGTTTGCCGTCTCCTACCTGCGGCAGGTGCTTGACCAGGATATCCTTGTCGAAGTGCATCCGCTTTTTGAAGCGATGGCCCGTGCAGAGGGCTTTTACAGCCCGGAACTGATGAAAGCCATCGCGCAAAAAGGCACCATCCAGAGTTTTGAGGAAATCCCGGAAAAGGTGCGGAAGCTGTTCGTCACGGCGCATGACATCACCCCGGAAGACCATATACGGATGCAGGCGGCATTTCAGAAACACACCGACAACGCCGTCTCCAAAACCGTCAACTTCCCTCACTCGGCAACACGCGACGAGGTTGCCAAGGTGTACCGCCTCGCTTACATGCAAGGCTGCAAGGGAGTAACCATCTACCGGGACGGATCGCGCGACATGCAGGTGCTTTCGGTGGCCAGAAGTTCCGAACCGACGGAGCAGCCCAACATGCCCGTCGAATCTGGCAAAACCGGCCACAAACGTGAACGGCCCCGTGCCCTGACCGGCAAAACCTACCAGATGACCACCGGTTGCGGTCCGCTATATGTGACCATCAACCAGGACGACAAGGGCCTGTTCGAACTGTTCACCACCATGGGTAAAGCCGGGGGCTGCGCCGCCAGCCAGTGCGAGGCCATCGGCCGGCTGGTTTCCCTGGCCTGGCGCAGCGGCGTGCAGGCCCGCCAGGTGATCAAACAGCTGATCGGCATCACCTGTCACAAGCCGGCCGGCTTCGGAGAAAACCGCGTCACCAGCTGTGCCGACGCCGTCGCCCGGGCGATTATAATGCACATGCAAACGGAAACCGAGGAGGGGGCCGCCGTCGCCAATCCCGTCAACCATGGTGGCGCCTGCCCGGAATGTGGCGGACCGGTGGAGCATGAAGGGGGCTGCTGCGTGTGTCACGCCTGCGGCTACTCGGAATGCGCCTGACGAAATGGGAAGCTATCTGCCGGCAATGCGGTGCCTGCTGTTTTGAGAAGGTGGTTGACAGACATGGGCGCTGGCACACCTCCGACATCGCCTGCCGTTTCCTCGATGTGGTGAGCCGGCGTTGCAAGGTCTACCATAAAAGGTTCGAGGTTGGCGAAGGGTGCATCAAACTGACCCCGGAAATCGTCAGGGACGCGGACTGGCTGCCGGAAGATTGCGCCTACGTGCAGTACATGCGCGGCAACAGCATGTGCCAGGACGAGCCTGCGGAACCTGAAAATCCCGCAGGCCCCTGAAACGACCTTTTGTGACAAAGATCCACACCCAATCAGGACAACGCTGACATGCACGATTCCGTGGAAAAAAGATCCCCCTCATCGCTGCGCCGGGCGCGGTTTGGCTGGTGCATGTACGATTGGGCCAACTCGGCTTTTGCAACCGTTATTTTAGCGGCGGTACTGCCGGTCTATTTCGTATCGCTGGTGCCGCCGCAGGGGGTTGTGCTACCGATTATCGGCGGACCTCTGACCCCCACCGCGCTGTGGAGTTACGCCGTAGCCGGGTCCATGATACTGGTGGCCCTCGCCGCCCCCGGCCTCGGCGCCCTGGCGGACCGCACCGGACGGCGCAAACTGTGGCTGGCCCTTCTCAGCGTCGCGGGAAGCTTCGCCACCTGCCTGCTGGCTTTGGCCGGGCCTGAACGCTACCTGCTGGCGGCTGGTCTGTTCATGCTCGCCAATGCCTGTTTTGCCGCCGCCAACGTTTTCTATAACGCTTTCCTTCCGGCGCTGGCGCAGGGACGGGAGATGGACCGCCTGTCCGCGCAGGGCTTCGCCCTGGGCTATATCGGCGGCGGACTGATGCTGCTTCTGACCTTTGTTCTGATCCGTTCTCCCGGCCTGGTCGGACTGACATCCCCGGCCCAGGCCACACGGCTGGGGTTCTTCCTGACAGGTTTGTGGTGGCTGCTTTTTTCCCTGCCGACTTTTCTGTTCCTGCGGGAAGATATGGTCCCCCCGACCAGAAGCAATGCAGGTTTTCAGCTGGGTTTGCGCAGTTGGTGGAACGTCTGGAAAGAACTGCTGAACTATCCGGACCTGCTGCGCTTTCTGTTGGCTTATCTGTTTTTTAACGACGGCATTCAGACCATTATCGCGGTGGCCGCGATCTTCGGCAAGGACGAGTTGGGTCTGGGAACCACCACCATCCTCGCCTGTTTTCTCATGATTCAGTTTATCGCCATGCCCGGATCCCTGCTGTTCAGCCGGATAGCGAACCGCCACGGCGCCAAAAATGCCGTGCTGCTGTCGCTGCTCTGCTTTCTGGGGATAACACTTTATGCGTTTCGCATGCAGCAAGCCTGGCAATTCTGGGTGATGGGAGTGGCGGTTGCTCTGATACTCGGCGGTAGCCAGGCCATCAGCCGCTCTCTGTACGGCAGCCTGCTTCCTGCAGGCAAATACTCGGAATTTTACAGTTTTTATGCCGTAAGCGGTAAATTTGCCTCGATCCTCGGACCTTTTTCCTTCGGACTGCTGGCGCAGTTGACCGGATCAAACCGCCTGGCGATTCTCGGTCTGGGACTTTTCTTCCTGGCGGGCATCGTCCTGTTGCTTACCGTCAACGTCTCTCGCGGACGTCAGGCCGCTTTGGAGGCAAGAATATGAATACCCGCTATTTCGATGCCCCTCTGCCCCGCCTCTTCGGCCACCGGGGCAGCTGTGCCGAATTCCCCGAGAACACCCTGCCCGCTTTCGCCGATGCCGTCGCCGCAGGCATGCCCTACCTGGAACTCGATATTCACGCCACGGCCGACGCACAGGCTGTGGTTCTGCACGATGCCTCGCTGCTGCGCACCTGCGGCGTGGATCGCAACGTCGCCGAGCTGACGCTGGCCGAGGTGCAAAGCTGCGATGCCGGCGCCACTTTCAGCCCGGACGGTGGCCGCAGTTTTCCACATCGCGACCGGGGAATCCGTATTTCCACCCTGGAAGAAATCCTGCGCACTTTTCCCGATGCTCTGTTCAACATCGAACTGAAGCAGGATTCCGACACCCTGGTGAAGGCAGCTCTGGAGATTATCCGCCGCACGGGGATGGAAGACCGGGTTTTACTGGCGGCGGAAAAGGATGCGGTCATGTGCCGCCTGCGACCTTCATGCACTGCTCGGGGCATTCCCACCAGTTTCTGTTACGGGGAACTGGTCGCCTTTTTCGACTGGCTGCAGGGCGGCTGCAAAACGGATTATGCTCCCCCGGCCGAGGCGCTGCAGATCCCCGAAACCTACCAGGGCCTGCGGCTGGTCACGCCACAGACCGTTGCGGCCGCCCATGCTCTCGGCATCGAGGTCCACGTATGGACCGTCAACGAGGCCGCCGATATGCTGCGCCTGCTCGGGCTGGGCGTGGATGGATTGATGAGCGACCGTCCCTGGTTGTTGCGAAAGACCTGCATGAACAACCTCACAGGTGGCGATTAAATTCGGCAGGGTTACAGGATTTGCCTTGACAATTATAACTTTTTTGGTTACATATGGGGAAATTTCGGAGTTATATCTCAACCCTGTTCAATTTCAGCCAAAGGAG
>NZ_JBFWJQ010000066.1:2615-13494 GCF_050253115.1 Syntrophotalea sp. | reverse complement strand
AAAGGCCAGGTGGCGCAAAGCAGGGAAGTCCATACTGCCGCCCTGATGACTGGCATGCTGCTGCTGTGGATGTTTTACGCCCCGCGTTTCTGGCGTTCCCTGCAAGGCATTCTGGGTCACTTGTGGAGCATTGCCGGCGAATTCGAAGTCACGCCGGTGGCGACCGTGATGCTGTTCGGCCGCATTGCCGGGCAGATGGCCCGGCTTCTGGCGCCGGTTCTGCTGACCACCCTGGTTGTCGGATTTCTGTCGAGCTATCTGCAGATCGGCTGGCTGTTCACCACCGAACCGATGGCGCCGAAACTGTCGAAGATCAACCCGGTCAGCGGCCTGAGCCGCATCTTTTCCAGGCGCGCCATCATCGAGGTGGTCAAATCCCTGCTCAAGGTATTGCTGGTGGGAGTGGTCTCCTACAAGGTCATCATCTCGGAATTCGGACAGGCTCTCGACCTGGTCGACATGGATATCCGGGATACCGTCGGATTTCTGGCAAGCATGGCCGGACGTATCCTGCTGCGCGCCTGCGGCATCATGATCCTGCTGGCCCTGTTCGACTTTCTGTTCGTGCGCTGGGAGATGGAACAGAAAATGAAAATGACCAAGCAGGAACAGAAGGAAGAGCACAAGGAGAGCGAAGGGGATCCGCAGATCAAGTCGCGCATCCGCTCTTTGCAGTTTCAGGCTGCCCGGCGCCGCATGATGGCGGAGGTGCCCAAGGCCGACGTGATCATCACCAACCCGACGCATTTATCCGTCGCCCTGGCCTATGATCGCAGCCGCATGAACGCGCCGCAGGTGGTGGCCAAGGGCGCCGACGCCGTCGCCATGCGCATCCGCGAAATCGCCCGCGAACACAGGGTGCCGCTGGTGGAAAACAAACCCGTCGCCCGCGCCCTGTTCAAGATCGAACTCGGCAGGGAGGTGCCGGAAGAGATGTTTGCTGCGGTCGCGGAAATACTGGCCTACGTTTACGGACTTAAAAAACGTTGAACAGGCGTTAGACAACTGACAACTGACAACTGACAACTGACAACCGACAACCGATAGGTTTCAAATGCTTGATCACTACAGAAAACTGGACTGGAAAAACCTGCTGCTGCGCAGCGACGTGATGGTGGCAGTCGGACTGGTGGCCATTCTGATGGTCATGATTCTGCCGCTGCCGTCCTTCATGCTGGACATATTCCTGTCACTCAACATCACCCTGGGGCTGCTGATCCTGATCATCTGCCTGTACACCAACAAGGCCCTGGAGTTTGCCCTGTTCCCCTCGGTGCTGCTCGCCACCACCCTGTTCCGCCTGTCCCTGAACGTGGCTTCGACCCGCCTGATTCTGCTGCGGGGCAACGAGGGTCCGGCGGCGGCGGGTTCGGTCATCCAGTCCTTCGGGCAGTTCGTGGTCGGCGGCAACTACGTGGTCGGCGTGGTGGTGTTCGTCATCCTGGTGGTCATCAACTTCATGGTCATCACCAAAGGGGCCGGGCGCGTGGCCGAGGTGGCGGCCCGCTTCACCCTGGATGCCATGCCCGGCAAGCAGATGGCGATCGACGCCGATCTCAATGCCGGCTTGCTGTCCGAAGCCCAGGCCCGCGACCGGCGCAAGGAAATCGCCGCTGAGGCCACCTTTTACGGCGCCATGGACGGCGCCAGCAAATTTGTCAAGGGCGACGCCATTGCCGGCATCATCATCACCCTGATCAACATCGGCGCGGGCTTCATCATCGGCGTGGTGCAAAAGGGCATGCCAGCCGCGGCAGCGGCCGAAACCTACACCATCCTTACCGTTGGCGACGGCCTGGTGGGGCAGATCCCGGCCCTGATCATCTCCACCGCCGCCGGCATCCTCGTCACCCGCACCGCCGGCGATGAGGATTTCGGCGGTGCCCTCAAATCCCAGTTCACCATTCATCCCCAGGCACTGTGGGTGGTATCCGGCATCCTGCTGGCCTTCGCCCTGATTCCGGGCCTGCCGACCCTGCCCTTTCTGCTGATTTCCGCCGGCCTGGCCTTCACCGCCCACAGGGTTCAGAAATCCCTGGCGGAACAGGAAATCGAGCGTTACCGGGAAGAACGTCAGCCCCAGGCCGCGAAGGAGGAAAACTACGAGGAAATGTTGTCCGTCGACCTGTTGGAACTGGAGGTCGGCTACGGCCTGATTCCGCTGGTGGACGCCAACCAGAACGGCGAACTGCTGCCACGCATCAAGTCGATCCGCAAACAGTTCGCGCTGGAGTTCGGCTTCATCATCCCCCCCATTCACATCAAGGACAACCTGCAGCTCAAACCCAACGAATACGCGGTGCTCCTGAAGAACATGCGCATCGCCGGCGGCGAGATCCTGCCCAATCATCACCTGGCCATGAATCCGGGGATCGCCACCGAAACCCTCAAGGGGGTGCCGACCACGGAACCGGCCTTCGGCCTGCCGGCCACCTGGATCGGCGAGGATCTCAGGGAACGGGCGCAGATCGCCGGTTACACGGTGGTCGACGGCCATACCGTGATTACCACCCACATCACGGAAATCATCAAACGCCACGCGCACGAACTGATCGGCCGCCAAGAGGTACAGAACTTGCTAGACAACCTTGGCAAGAGCTATCCGAAACTGGTTGAAGAGTTGACGCCCAACCCCCTGCCGCTGGGATGCATTATGAAGGTTCTGCAGAATCTGCTTCGCGAACAGGTCTCGATCCGGGACTTGCGCACCATCCTGGAGATTCTGGCCGACTGGGGAAGCGCCACCAGGGATCCCGACCTGCTCACCGAACAGGTGCGCCAGGGCATGGCCCGCGCCATAAGCGGCCGCCACGCCCGGGACGGCGAACTGCTGGAATTGATGACCCTGGACCAGCAGCTCGAGGAGACCATCGAACAATCGGTGCATCGTACCAACGAAGGCAGTTATCTGGCCCTTGATCCCGGTACCGCCCAGGCGTTTCTGGAGAGTCTGGGCGGCGTCATGCAGTCTCTCGGCGGCGGCTCCACGCCGGTTCTTTTGTGTCCGCCAACGATTCGACCGCATGTCAAGCGCTTGACCGAACGCTACCTGCCCAACCTGGTGTGCCTGTCCCATAACGAGATCGCCCCTCACCTCAGGGTGCAATCGGTAGGAACGGTGAGTATCAATGCTGGTTAGAGTGTTTGAAGCCGAAACCATGGCCCTGGCCCTGAAAAAGGTCAAGGAAGCCCTGGGCCCGGATGCCCTGATCCTGTCAACCCGCACGGTGCGCAAGAGCGGGCTGGGAGTATTCCGCAAGCCGCTGTGCGAGGTCACCGCGGCCATCGACTCGGCGGATACCGAGTCCTTCTCCGAACCACAGGCCAAACCCGGCATCGTACCGGCGGCGGAGATGGACGAGTTGAGCTACCAGGATCTGTGGCGGCAGCCGGAAACACAGCCACAGCCGAAGCCGGCGACCGCCGCCAGCGTCCCCCGGCAGCCTGAGGACAGTCTCAGGGATGTGCGCAACGAAATCGATGAACTCAAGGCTCTCGTGCGGCAGCTGGCCAGGCCCTCCGAACCGGCACCGCCCGGGCCGGCGATCGCGGCAGCCGCGCCAAGGAAACGGCCAGCCGGAACCGAGGTACAGGAGATGGGGCTGCTGCAGAACGAACTGGAGCGCCTCGGCATCAGCGGTGAAGCGGCCGCGACCCTGGAACAGTATGCCTGGGAGAATCTTTCCCCCCGCCAGCTTGGCGACCCGCAGGGGATTCGCGAATTTCTGTCCGACGCCATCGGCCGGCTGGTCCATGTCAGCGGCGCCGTCCGCATCGCGCCGGGGCGCCAGAAGCGCGTTGCGCTGGTCGGCCCCACCGGGGTGGGGAAAACCACCACCATCGCTAAAATGGCCGCCGGACAATTGCTCAAGGGGGTCGGCCGCGTGGCCCTGATCACTATCGACACCTACCGCATCGCCGCCGTGGAACAGCTTAAGGTTTATGGGGAAATCATGCATATCCCCGTCGAGGTGGTCACCACCCCGGAGCAGCTGCACCAGGCCCTGAGCCGACACGCAGACAAGGAACTCATCCTTATCGACACCGCCGGACGCAGCCCCCGCGATGACATGAGCATCGCCGAACTGGCCGCCTTTCTGGGCAAGGCCGAAACGGAAAACCATCTGGTCGTATCCGCGACCACCCGCGACCGGGAGCTTGCCGAGACGGTGCAGCGTTTCAGCCGCATTCCCCTGCACAGCCTGGTTTTCACCAAGCTGGACGAGTGCGAGCAGTGCGGCGCGCTGCTCAACCTGTCCCTGACCCGGCAGTTGCCCCTGTCCTACCTGACCTTCGGACAGCGGGTGCCGGAAGATTTCATGGAAGCGGATGTCGAAGCCATTACCGGCTTCATCACCGGCAGTTACCGAGAGAAGGCCGTATGAACACGCAATACGAGCATGCCGATCAGGCTGAAACCTTGCGTTCCCTGAAGGAACTGCATGCTGAAACGGAAGGGATCCGCCACGCCCTGCCGCCGGCGCGCGTTATCGCCGTGGCCAGTGGCAAAGGCGGGGTGGGAAAAACCGCCGTGGTGGCCAACACGGCCTACGCCCTGGCGCAACTCGGGAAAAAGGTGCTGATCATCGACGCAGATCTGGGACTGGCCAACATCGACGTGGTATTCGGCCTCAATCCGCGCTACAACCTCAACCATTTTTTCGAAGGCCTCAAGAGCCTGGAAGAAATCATGGTCGAAGGCCCCTGGGGGATCAAGATCCTGCCGGCCGGCAGCGGGGTGCAGCAGTTCACGCATCTCGATGCCCGGCAACGCATGCGCCTGATTGAAGACCTCGACGGCCTGCAGGAAGAATTCGACGTGGTGCTGATCGATACCGAGGCGGGTATTTCCGAAAACGTCACCTACTTCACCGTCGCCGCCCAGGAAACCATCATCATCGCCAGCCCCGAACCGACGGCCATCACCGATGCCTACGCCCTGATGAAACTGCTCTCCACCCGTTACCACCAGAAGCAGTTTCAACTGATCGTCAACTCGGTAAGCGGCACCGGAGAAGGGCTCGATGTCTACCAGAAACTGACCACGGTGGCCAACCGCTACCTTTCCATAAGCATCGATTATCTGGGCTGCATACCTTTCGACAAGCGCCTGCGGGAATCGATCCGCCGGCAAAGCCCCATGGTCGAGCTGTATCCGGGCAGCAAAACCAGCCAGGCGTTCACCGCCTTTGCCCGCTACATCATGGACGCGCCGCCGGATGTGCTGCCCAAGGGCACGCTGCAGTTTTTCTGGAAACGTCTGCTGGCCGCCGGCGAAAGGGGCATGCCATGAGTCTCGGACCCGCTTACTCTCCCGTCAGAGCCGAGGAAAAGGACCGTCTGATCAAAAGCCACCTGCACATGGTGAGTTTTCTGACCGAACGCATGGTCAGCCAGGTTCCGGCCTTCATGACGCGCGAAGACATTGCCAGCGCCGCCATGGTGGGGCTGGTCGACGCTGCCAACCGCTTCAAACCCAGTATGGGAGTGCTTTTCAAAACCTTTGCCGAGAAGCGCATGCGCGGCGCGGTGCTGGACGAAGTTCGCCGCATGGACTGGTTTTCACGCTCCATGCGCCAGAAACAATCGCGGGTCTGCCACGCCATCGAAAGTCTGGAAAAGCGTTTGGGGCGTCCGCCGGAGGAAGCGGAGGTCGCCACCGAAATGGACATGAGCCTTGACGCCTACCGTCAACTGCTCGGCGAGGTCAGCTACCTGGGCTGCGTCAGCCTGCACGAGACAATCGAAGACACGGCCGACGGCCCCAGCCTGCTCGACAGCATCGAAGATCCGAACAGCCCGTGCCCGGTGGAGATGGTCGAAAACAGTCAGCTCACCCAGGAACTGGCGCGTCAGATTGACCGGCTCACCGAGAAGGAACGTCTGGTCGTGTCCCTGCTCTACTATGAAGAACTCAGCCAGAAAGAGATCGCCGAGGTCATGGAACTCTCCGAGGGACGTGTGTCACAGCTGCACAGCCAGGCACTGCTCAAACTGCGGACCTACATCAGGCGGGCGCAGGGCGACGCGGCCGCGCAGCTCCACCCGGTACGCTGATTCCGATGTCGCCATTGCTGATCGTGCTCATACTTGCAGCCCTGCTCGGACTGGCCGGGGTCGGCGTCGCCGTGACGCTGGCACTGCGACTGCGGCGCCTTGAACGGCAGCTGCACCGGGAGACACCGGCAGCGGAACCGTGCTCCGCGTTCCAGGCGCCCCTGCTGCAGGCGGCCCTCAGCGAACGCTTGCACCGCAACCCCTTCCACCGCGCCGTGCCGGACCGCTACAAACTGGCCGCCGATCTGCTGGGCCAGGGGATGACGGCCCAGCAGATCGCCGATCTGCTGGGACTGCCCCCAGCGGAGGTGCGACAGCTTGTGAATCTGAGCAAAATCAACCGATCGCGCCCCGATGCGGCAAAGGCCCCTAAAGAAATGGCGCCGTTCGGTCGATAAAAGATTATCGATCCGAAAACCAAGACGAGGCCCTATGAATCGAGGAACCTATATCGCCCTGTCAGGGGCCATTGTCCGTCAGAGAATGATGGACACCGTCTGCAACAACCTGGCCAACAACGAAACCGTCGGCTTCAAAAAAGGCCAGTCGGTGTTCAAGGTCATGCTTGAGAGAGCCGCCACCGGGGATACGGTGGAACGGGTCAACCTCGCAGAGATCGAGGAGGGGTTTACCGATTTTTCCCAGGGCAACCTGTCGCCTTCCGGCGTGCCGACACACATCGCCATCCAGGGCGAAGGCCTTTTCAAAGTGCTGAACGATGACGGCCGCATGTATTACACCCGCCAGGGCAATCTGCGCCTCGACAGCGAAGGGCGCCTGATCAACTCTCAGGGCATGTCCCTGGCCGGCGAGGACGGACGCCCCATCGTGCTGGCCGATCCCGAAATCACCATCACCGAAGACGGCACCATCCAGCAGAAGGACGGGCAGCGAACCCGCATCCCCCTGTATACCTTCGACGATTATTCCGTGCTGATCCGCCAGGGGGGAGGACAGTTCAGCGTACCCGAAGGGCGCGAACAGGAACTGGAGGTGCGGGTTGAAGAGCCGCACATCTTTCAGGGACAACTGGAAGGCTCGAACGTCAACCTCATGCAGGAAATGAATCACATGGTCGAGTCGACACGCATTTTCGAGGCCTGCCAGAAAATGCTCAAGACCTACCACACCCTGGCTTCGGAAGCCAACAAGCTCGGCAGTCTGGGATAAGACGAACCGTCCGAAACAAAGTCATTTCCGAATTTCCCCCACGCGGCCGCGCTGTCGCGACCCGGGGCAGCAAGCGCCAAGGCGCAAAGGAGTCTGCAGTATGATCAGGGCGTTATGGACATCGGCCACCGGCATGGAAGCCCAGCAGATCAACATGGATGTGATCGCCCACAACCTGGCCAACGTCAACAGCGCCGGCTTCAAAAAAAGCCGCGCCGATTTCCAGGACATCCTCTACCAGACCGTCAAAATGGCCGGCACCAGCAGCGACTCCGGCGTGGAGCAGCCCACCAGTGTGCAGGTCGGCCTCGGCAGCCGTGTCGCCTCCATCCAGAAGGTCTTCACCACCGGCGATTTCCAGCAGACCGGCAACGATCTCGATGTCGCCATCGAGGGCGCCGGATTTTTCCAGGTCACCCTGGCCAACGGCGATGCCGCCTATACCCGCGCCGGCGCCTTCAAAAAGGATGGTACCGGAAGGCTCGTAACGTCGGACGGCTATCCACTGTCGCCGGAAATCATCATTCCCGAAAACGCTACCCGGGTATCCATCGGCAGTTACGGCTCGGTGGAGGTGATGCTCGACGGCGAGAGTACGCCGACTCAGGTCGGCACCATTACCCTGGCCCGCTTCAGCAACCCGGCCGGCCTCAACGCCATCGGCCACAACCTCTACACCGAAACCCCGACCACCGGCGCCCCGGTGACCGGCAATCCCGGCGAAGACGGTTTCGGGAGCCTCTCTCAGGGTTTTCTGGAAGGCTCCAACGTCAGCATCATGGAAGAGATGGTCAACATGATCGCAGGCCAGCGCGCCTACGAAATCAACTCCAAAGCCATCAAGACCGCCGACGAGATGCTGCAGATGACCAACAACCTCGTATAAAAGGATGCGCCGAATGTCCGTGGCTCGACCTATGGCAGTGCTCATGGCTTTCCTGATGACCCTGAACTTCCCCGCAACGGCCAGCGCCGCCGGAACCGCAAAGGTCGATGACGCGAAAGTGCGCGAAATCCTGACCGGCTATCTGCAGCGGCAGCAAAAACGTTATCCCGGCGCCGAAATCCGCCTGCGGGATATTCAGCGCATCACGCCGTTTGCCGTTCCCTCCGGACGCCTGCACTGGGAAGTCACCCCATCCAGCCCCCGCTTGCTCGACAGCCGCCGCTTCAACCTGATATTGCGGGCGAATGGCCGGGTCGTCAAAAACATGACCCTGTATGCCGACCTGGAAGCGCTGGCGCCGGTGGCAGTGGCTACCACCGATCTGCCGCGAGGCGCCATCCTCGACCACGAAGATATCAACATGGTCACCATGGACCTGGCGGGGCTGCGCTCCCCCTGTCTTGACGCGGAAGCCCTGATCGGCAAGAAGTTGCGGCGTCCGATGCGCATGGGTTCCGCCTTTAGCGGAACCTGGATCGACACACCGCCCCTGGTAAAACGGGGCGAGATGGTCACCATCACCGCCAGCACGGGTCCCCTGACCGTTACGGCAAGAGGTCTGGCGCAGGAAAACGGCGCCGAGGACGATACCATCCGGGTCAAAAACATCAGCTCCCAAAGAGAGCTTTTCTGCCGGGTGACGGCACCCTCTTCCGTGGAAGTGGAGTTTTGACATGAAATTCGCGCTGCGCCACTGGGCCCTTCTCGCCATGCTGATGTCGATGACCGGCTGTTCCAACGCACGCATCGCCGAGCAACAGGGCCACCATCGGCAGATCGCCGCGCGCCACGTTCAGCCGGAACAACCCGCGGCCCCCGGATCCCTGTGGACCGAAGGCCGCGGCAGCCTGTTCCGGGACAACAAGGCCCGGCACGTGGGGGATATCGTTACCGTGGCCATTTACGAACAGGCCAGCGCCAGCAAGGAGGCCAGCACCGCCACCGGCCGTTCCAGCAGCATGTCCGCGGGCCTTACCAACCTGTTCGGCATCGAAGGCAATATCGCCAATCTCAACAGGTTCATCGATCCGGCCAGCCTGGTCAATACCAGCTATCAAAACGATTTCGACGGTTCCGGCAGCACCTCGCGCAAGGAAGACCTGGTCGCCACCCTCACCGCCCAGGTTATCGAGGAACTGCCCAACGGCAACCTCTGCATCGCCGGCGGCAAGACGGTGACCGTCAACAACGAGGACCAGATCATTCTGCTGGAAGGCATTATCCGCCCATCGGACATCAACTCCCAGAACGTGGTCAACTCCAAGCACATACTGGATGCCAAAATCGCCTATACCGGCAAAGGCGTAATCAGCGACAAGCAGCGCCCCGGCTGGATGACCCGCGTGCTGGATCATATCTGGCCGTTTTAGAGGCTTTAAACCAGTGACTGGTGATTAGTTATTCGTGATTAGTAAAAATACCGAACATCGGTTACCGGTGACCAATCACCAATCACGAATCACTGATTTTACAAAGGATTCCGATTATGTTTCGACATACGCTTGCCCTGCTCTGCTCCGGCTTGATGCTGTGTGCCTTTTGCACACCGGCCGGCGCGACCCGCATCAAGGATATTGCCCGGCTGCAGGGGGTGCGCAGCAATCAGCTGGTCGGCTACGGTCTGGTGGTCGGCCTCAATGGCAGCGGCGACAGTGCCAGCACCGAGTTTACGGTCCGCTCCCTGGTCAACATGATGGAACGCCTCGGGGTCACCGTGAATGCCAACGACGTCAAGGTCGACAATGTGGCTGCGGTTATCGTCACGGCGGAATTGCCCCCATTTTCGAAGACAGGGTCGGCCATCGACGTGCTGGTCTCCTCGATCGGCGACGCCGACAGCCTGGTCGGCGGCAGCCTGCTGATGACCCCCCTGAAAGGCCCCGACGGCCAGGTGTACGCCGTCGCCCAGGGCCCTCTGGCGGTGGGCGGTTTGGCGTTTGGCGGCAAAGCCGCCACCGTGCAGAAAAACCATCCCACGGTGGGGCGCATCCCCGGCGGCGCGCTGGTGGAACGGGAAGTGCCCTTCGCCCTCGATCCCGGCGGTAAGCTTGAATATCAGCTTTCCATGCCGGATTTCACCACGGTCAAACGCATGGCCGAAGCCATCAACAACCATTTCAAACAACCACTGGCCCACCCCAGGGACAGCGGCAGCCTGCAGATCCACATCCCCGAGGACGAGCGGGACCGGCTGGTGAACTTTATCGCCCGCCTGGAAAGTCTTGCCATCCGGCCGGACAGCATGGCGCGCATCGTGGTCAACGAAAAAACCGGCACCATCGTCATGGGCGAGGACGTCCGCATCGCCACCGTCGCCGTCTCCCACGGCAATCTCAACCTGGTGATCAGCGAACACGACCAGGTATCCCAGCCCATGCCCTTTTCCCGGGGGGAAACCGTGGTGGTTCCCGATACCACCGTCGAAGCCACCGAGGAAGCCGGCAACCTGGTGGTGATGGAAATGGGGGTCAGCATCGGCGACGTCGCCCGGGCACTCAACGCCATCGGCGCCACCCCCCGCGACCTCATCGCCATCTTCCAGGCGATCAGGGCCGCCGGCGCGCTGCATGCGGAACTGGTCGTTCTGTAAAAGCGTCAGCCCCTAACGCGCCGCCCCAGCAGCGAAAGTTGCCAGTTGGCGCGACGCTGCTCCATCAAAGGGTTTTCCGCGTCCCGCGTCCCGCAAACCGCGCCCAGGATTTTTGC
>NZ_JBFWJQ010000066.1:0-2515 GCF_050253115.1 Syntrophotalea sp. | reverse complement strand
ACCTTTGGCCTCGGGCCTCGAACCTTTCCCCTAAACCTTTCCTCTTGTTGTGCCGAAAAGATATCAAGGCACGAAACATCGTCCGCTATCGACCTTTTGACGGGAGTCTGCCGCATGACCAACACCCTTAATCCTGCTGTCGCTGCTACCGCTTTTGGTGGGCAATCCCGGAATATCTCATCGAATAAAAAGGATGAGGTCGCGAGCCTGCGCAAAAGCTGTCAGGATTTTGAAGCCATCATGCTCAAGAGCCTCCTCAAGGAGATGCGTTCCACGGTACCCAGGGACGGCCTGCTGGACCAGGGCAACGACCAGGAGATGTTCCGGGATCTGATGGATCAGGAAGTGGCCACGCAAATCGCGCGCAGCCAGGGTATCGGCATCGCGGATAGCCTTTTCAGGCAGCTGAGCAAAAACCTTGAATCGGCCCGGGGGGACTGATGTGCGGTTGGGGCGGATTTTTTTCAGAAAAAGATCTAAAGTATTCGCGCAACCTGCCGATATGAAGATCAAAGCCCCTTTCAGCCGGGCCAGTTAGTATCCATCCGGAAACTCCGGATGGATACTGCGTAGTTTTCATATGGGAAACGAGCAATTTTTCGTTGTGGCCAGGCAATCAAGGGGTTGCGCGGAGGCGTACATCGGTACGCCGCACAAGCAAGCCTGCGGATTGACGCCGCCACGGCGGAAAAGGGCCGTTTTCGGATGAAAACCAGTTAGCGTCCCCGGCTGCGTAGAACCGGCTGCTACCACGGAGGGTAGGACCATGAGCATAAAAATCAACGGTAACGGCTTCAACGGCGTCGGCCCCGTCGATCGCCTCAAAAAAAACGACAAGCCCCGGAAAAACGAAAATGCCGGCGCAGGCGGACTCGATCGGGTCCAGTTCTCTTCGGTCATTTCCGAGGCCATCCGCGTCAGGGAAACGGCCGCAACGTCCGAAGCGGCGCGTGCCGAAAAGCTGCAGTCGCTCAAGGAGCAGATCGCCGAGGGCAGTTACCGTCCCGACGCCACAAAAGTCGCGGCCAGCCTGCTTAAATTCCTGGCGGACAACAAGGGTGAATGATGAACCGCGATCTTGAGCAGAAACTGCGTCAGCTGCACGATCTGATCCTGCGGGAACGAGAGCATGCCAAGGCGCTGCGCATCGAGCAGATGCTGGCCACGGTGCGGGAAAAAGAGCAGCTGCTTGCCGGCATCGATCTGCAAAAGGCTGATCTCGCCGATGCACAGGTGCAGGAACTGGCCAGAACCGTGCGCGAGGAAAACCGCCGCAATGCCTACCTGTTTTGGGCAGCGTTGCGCTGGGTACGCGACCTGATGGGATTTTTCGGGCGGCACAGCTGCGACACCCTGTACGGTGCCGGCGCCGCCCCCCGCCAAGTCACCCACGGCGGCGCCCTGCTCTCGGGGAGGATCTGAGATGGGCCTTAGCGACGTTCTGAACATGGGAAAAACCAGCCTCGCCACCCATCAGACCCTGATGGAGGTGACCGGCAACAATATCGCCAACGTCAATAGCGAGGGCTATTCCCGGCAGAGCGTCGAACTCGGCACCGTCCCCGCCCTCAACTTTCGCGGGTTTCAGATCGGGCGCGGTGTCACCGCCAGCAACATCCTGCGGGCACAGGACACTTTTTTGAACCGTCAGATCCTGGATAAAAACAGCGCGCTCGGCGAGCAGGCGGCGCAGACCACGCCCCTGGCGGAGCTGGAAACCCTCTTCAACCTCGACGAGGACAACCTGAGCGCCCGAATCGACCGTTTTTTCGACAGCTGGGAGCAACTGTCCGTCACCCCCGACGGCAGCGTCGAACGCGACAGCGTGCTGCAGAATGCAACCCTGCTCGGCGACGCTTTTCATGCCATGTCCAATGATCTGGGCAAGCTGTCGCAACAGCTCGACAGCACCCTCGCCGACAGTCTCTCCGGCATCAATCAGCAACTGCGGCAGGTTGCCGATCTGAACCAGCGCGTTGCCACCGTCGAAGCCAGCGGTGTCAACGCCAACGCCGACCGCGACAGCCGCGATGCGCTGCTGGAAGAGCTTTCCTACAGTCTCGGCATCAAATCCTATGAAAACAAGGATGGCAGCATCGACGTGCAGCTGCAATCCGGCCTGCCTCTGGTCAGCGGCAGTCAGGCCTTTGCCCTGGAAACCGTTGACAGCGCATCCGGCGCGGTTCTGCAGGTCAATCTCGGCACCAGTTCACGACCGGTCGACGCGAACAGCCTGGGGGGCGAATTCAAAGGCCTGACCACCCTGCGGGATGAATTCATTCCGCAGCTTATGGACAACCTCGATCAGCTGGCCTACAGCCTGGCAACCGAGGTCAATGGCCTGCACAGCGCCGGCACCGGTCTCGACGGCTCCACCGGGCAGGCTTTCTTCAGCCTGGCACCGAGCAGCGGAGACAATCCCTGGAGCGGTGCCGCCGCCAGTATCGAAACCGTCCTGACCGACAGCAGACAGATTGCCGCCGGACAATCCGCCGCCACCGGCGACAACCGCAAC
>NZ_JBFWJQ010000065.1:0-13530 GCF_050253115.1 Syntrophotalea sp. | reverse complement strand
AGATAGCAGATTGGATCAATTGAACCTGCTCAAATAGCCAGCCGCCTTTAGGCGGCCCAAGGTTTGAGCCAACCGCTTTGAGCGGTTCACCCATAAAGCCCCCGGTTTGACCGGGGGATACTTACTCAGACCAACCAGGCGATTGTCCGGCACGTAGACAAGCAGGCGCTGTTTGAGGATATCTGCAATATTGCCGTGGAACTGGGGGGGCTGTGCATGGCCCTGATAACCGTTTTGGAACCGCATGGGGAGAATTGTTCCGTTGCTGCTTCCTGCGGTGCCGATCCCGCCTTGCTTGACGTGATCCCCGAGCATACCCTGCATGAGTTCGGAGGCCGTAAAGAGGCTCCGCGGACGCTGCTTTCCGGAGGTTCCGTGATCTGCAATCAGGCCGCTGCGGGGGCATCCGATGAGCGTGTCAAGGGTGTACTCCGTCGCTGCGGCATCGGTTCTTTTGGTCTGTTTCCGCTTTACCGGGGAGACAGCATTTTCGGCACCTTGAATCTGTATTCCACCACGGATGACTTTTTCGGAAAAGACATGGTTGCGGTGCTCGAGGAGATGGCCGGTGATATCACCTTCGCGCTGAATACCTTCGATAAGGAAATGGCCCGGAAAAAGGCCGAGGAACGCCTGCAGAAAACTTCCGCGACACTGACCGCTGTTTTTCAGGCCACACCCCTGCCGGTGATCATCAACGATCTCGAAGGCCGTGTGTTGTTCTGGAATGCGGCCGCCGAGACGGTTTTCGGGTGGTCGGAGAAGGAGGCTCTCGGTAAGGCGCCGCCCTTTGTCCCCAAGGAAAAGCAGGGGGAGTTCCATCGCAATCTGGCCTCCGCCAAATCCGGGAATTCCCTGCGGGGCGTGGAAATCCAGCGTCGCCGCCGCGATGGCCGGCTGCTCGACATGCTGCTGTTTACCGCACCGTTGCACGATGTCTCCGGTCGGATCGAAAACACCGTTGCGCTGTTCATGGACATTACCGAACAGAAACGAGCCAGGGAACACATTCTGTGTCTTGCCCATTACGATCAATTGACCGGCCTGGGTAACCGGACGCTGCTGCGCGAGCGGTTTGCTCAGGAGGCTTCCCGTGCGCAGAGGGCAAAGCGTCATCTGGCGCTTTGCCTGATCGATCTGGATAAATTCAAATCGGTCAACGACGCGCTGGGGCATGCTTTGGGAGACATGCTCCTGGTTCAGGTGGCGCGGCGTCTGGAGGAGTGCCTGCGCCGGGCGGATGTTATCTCGCGGCTCGGGGGAGATGAGTTCCTGGTACTGCTGACCGATCTTGAGCGGCCGCAGGATACGGTCAGGATCGCCGATAAAGTCCTGGGGGCGCTGACGCGGCCGTTTTCTCTCGAAGGGCACACCGTGCGCATTTCCGCCAGCATGGGCATCGGGTTTTTCCCCGAGGACGGAGAGGATTTCGATACCCTGTTCCGGAAAACGGATACCGCCATGTACGCCGCCAAGGAAAAGGGGCGCGACAAGTTCATGTTCTTTCGTGGCGAGATGGATCAGAAAATCCGGGCTCGCCTCGATCTGGAAAACAGCCTGCGGAACGCTCTGGAACACAAGGCGTTTTTCCTTCACTATCAGCCTCAGGTCGATATCCTCACGGGCCGCATCGAGGGGGTCGAGGCCCTGTTGCGCTTCCGGCATCCCGAGCGGGGGCTGATACCGCCCGACAGCTTTATACCGGTTGCGGAGGATTCGGGGTTGATCGTACCTTTGGGGGAATGGATACTTGAAGAGGCCTGCCGTCAACTGCGATTGTGGCGGGAAGCGGGGTTGACGGACCTCACCATGGCGGTAAATCTTTCGCCGGTGCAGATTTTTCAGGAGGATTTCGCCGGTCGCACCGAGGCTATTCTGAAAGCCCGGGGCATTCATCCCGGTCTTCTGAATCTGGAACTGACGGAAAGTATCTTCATGGAAGAAGATGAGCGTGTCCACCACACGCTGCTGACACTGAAAAAGATGGGTGTGCGCATTGCGCTGGACGATTTCGGCACCGGTTATTCCAGCCTCAGCTATCTCAAGCGTTATGCCGTCGATGAAATCAAGATCGACCGCAGCTTCGTACGGGACGTATGCAGTGATCCGGGCGATGCGGCTATTGTCCTTGCCACCATCCAGATGGCTCGCAGCCTTGGTCTGCAGACCGTTGCGGAAGGGGTGGAAACAGCAGAGCAGCTTGCCTTTCTGCGGGCCCATGGCTGCGATCGCTACCAGGGATATCTTTGCAGCCGACCGCTGGTGGCCGATGCGCTCGCGCAACTGGTTGAAGGGGGGCATGACAAGCTCGACCCCTGGATTCCCGGCGTGTAAACGGCAATACATTCGAAGCAGGCCCGGTTCCATTGGCCGGCGCAGATGGCTGCCGGGAAGCCCGGGATGACGGG
Source organism: Syntrophotalea sp. (assembly GCF_050253115.1). Taxonomy (NCBI): domain Bacteria; kingdom Pseudomonadati; phylum Thermodesulfobacteriota; class Desulfuromonadia; order Desulfuromonadales; family Syntrophotaleaceae; genus Syntrophotalea; species Syntrophotalea sp. The sequence continues at coordinate 11,122 of NZ_JBFWJQ010000065.1, read as the reverse complement.
CAAACCGGACCCGGAGCATGATCGCAGCCAGCGTATATCACCGGTTTGTCAGGGTTTTTGGGCCATCATGAAAAACAGCGGATAGGTTTTGGGGATTCCCCTGGCGTCGGCTTTTTCAATGACCATCATGCGCTTTGCATAGACGTCTGCAAAACCGCACGATCGCAGTTGGTTTCCCAGCAGCCGAGGGTCGAAACCCCGCTGAACGTCCATGCTCCCGCCGTGAAAGGAACCGTTCTCCGGTTCCAGGTCTCCCACGCAGAAAAATCCCCCCGGTTTGAGCAGCGCGAATGTGTGCGCAAGGATTGCCGGTATATCCTGCACGTGATGCATGGCCATCAGGCTGTAGATCAGATCGAACTGCCGTAATCCAAAGTCCATGCGCAAAAAATCGCCACAATGGATGTGGAGATTGCGGATGGCGGCGTGGTCGATTTTTTGTCGCAGCACGGCCAGCATGCCTTCCGAGGCGTCGACCATGGCGATGCGATGCAGCAAGGAGGCGAGCTGCAAACCGGCCTGTCCGGTACCACAGCCGAATTCAAGAGCTTCGGCACGAGGCGGCAGGGGCACGTGTTGCAGGATATGGGAGACAAATACGCGGGCCGTTTCACGGATCCGGGGGTTGGCGTCCCAACCGGTGGCCAGCGCGTCAAAATCCTTTACGTCAGTCATGTACGGACTCCTTTGCGGTCGATCTGTTTTCAGCAGAAGCTCTGGCCAATTTTTGCAGGGCTGCGACCCGCTCCACGATCGGCGGATGGGAAAACCGCAGACGGACATACAGCGGATGCGGATGCAGCGCGGCAAGGTTTTCCCGCGCGAGCTTGACGAGTGCTTCCGCCAAATCGGCGGGCCGTCCGGTGAGTTGACAGGCGAAGCGATCGGCCTGCCATTCCTGGCGACGCGACAGGGCGCTGCCGACAGGCGCCAGGAAAAAGCTGGCGATGCCGGCGAGCAGGGACAGAATCACGACCTGAGCCGGGAAGGATGCCTTTTCCAGACCGAGCAGGGCCGGCAGGCCGCCCCAGCGGATCAGCAGCCACGCCAGAAACAGGCCGCCAAGCGACACAAGGGCGCCGCCCAGCAGGCGCCTGGTTATGTGACGGTGTTTCCAGTGGCCGATTTCATGCGCCAGTACCGCCAGCACCTGATCGTCATCCATCTGTGCCAGCAGGGTATCGAACAGGATGATGCGTTTCTGGCGACCCAGTCCGGTAAAGTAGGCGTTGCCGTGGCGGCTGCGCCTGGACGCGTCGACCTGGAAAATGCGTCCGGCGCGCATCCCGGCCTGCTCGGCCAGTTGTCGGATGCGCGGTTCCAGCGCCGGGTTCTGGACGGGTGCGAAGCTGAAAAACAGCGGTTCGATAAGATAGGGTGCGATTACCATCAACAGCAGCCCGAACAGGGTGACAAAGCTCCAGACCCACAGCCACCATGTGTCCGGACGGCTCTGCACCAGGCACAGGCAGCCGCCGGCCAGCAGCCCGTACAGCAGCAGTGACAGCGCCATGCCCTTGAGGGCATCGGTCAGCCACAGGCGCATCGTCATGGTATTGAATCCATAGCGGGCTTCAATGCGGAAATTCCGCCACCAGGAAAAGGGTAGATCCAGCAGCAGCCATGCATTTGTCAGACCGATGAAAAACAGGCTGCCCCGCAGGATAAAAGAATCCGTCACCGAACCGGTCCAGCCATCGTAGCGCGATATCCCGCCGCCAAACATGAACCCCGCAAAAAGCATCGCCATGAAACCCTGTGCGACCAGAGCCAGACGTTTTTTATCCGTTTCGTAAGCAAGGGTCTGCCTGACGGTTTCGGCATCGAAGTTCTTCGTGAAGGCAGGCGGTACGAACACACTCTGACGCCGCTGGTGACGAAGGTTGAGCCATTCCAGCCATTGCTCGCACATGACCACCAGCAGCCAGGCGCTCAGAATCAGGTATTTCATGAAAAACTCCCTGCGGGATCTTGTTTTTCGACGAGGGATGTATACGTTTCCTGCAAAAAACCGGGACGGTTTGCCCTTTTGTCATGATGGCGTTTATGCTATGAATACCGCGCAAACCTTGATGCACGACAAGGTTTTTCTGTTATGTATCGGCTATGCTCATCCATAAAGAGCAGTCGATTCGGAGGATGAGAACCATGAAAATGCATGATAGCAGATCCGCGGGCGGCATGGCCAGCACGTCATCTCCCGCGCTGCGTGAATACCCGAGCAAACTGTTTGTCGAGAGTACGACTTTCTGCAATCTGCGCTGCCCCATGTGCGTCAAGCAGGCTGCGGACAGCAAGGTTGTCGATGCCGATATGTCGCAACAGACCTTTGCCGCTCTGGAAGCGGCGTTTCCCTTCCTGGAATCGCTGGTGCTCAACGGCATCGGCGAGCCGCTGATGCATCCGCATATTCTCGAATGGATCCGCAGGGCCCGCCAGATAATGCCGGATAATGCATGGGTCGGTTTTCAGTCCAACGGCCTGATGCTGGATCGCAGTCTGGCAGACAAGCTGGTCGACGCGGGGCTGGATCGCATCTGCCTTTCGGTGGATGGCGTCAAGCCCGAGACCTTCAGCAAAGTGCGCAAAGGCGAGGACCTGAGCGACATGGATCGCGCCTTCCGCGTGCTGCGCGAGGCCCGGCAAGGACAATCGGAGTGCCGGCTAAGGATCGGCGCCGAGTTTGTCGCTATGCGCGAAAATTTTCGCCAGTTGCCCGATACGGTGCGCTGGGTGGCTGAGCGCGGCGCCGATTTCTTCATTGTCAGTCACGCCCTGCCTTACGATATTTCCGGTATCGCCCAGACCGCCTATGACAATTCCATCGACGCCGCTGTCGAGATTTACCAACGCTGGAAGCGGCAAATGGAGGCTGACGGGCTGGATATCAAGGCCTACGATTACATGGTCTGGGAAAAAGAGCAGGTTCTGCCCCGGACCGTCGATCCGCAGGTGCGCAAGGTCAACCAGATGGTTGGCCGCATGCGGGCCGAAGCGCGCAAAAAGGATATTTTCATGGATGTCATGCAGCTGCTGCGGCGTGACGAGGCCATGGTTTCCGCGGTCCAGGAGGTTTTCGAGGAAGCGCGGCAGGTTGCCGCAGCGATGGGCATTGAAATCAAGCTGCCGGTCGTCACACCCCGTTACGAACGGGAATGCCCCTTCGTGACCAAGGGGTCCGCATTTATTTCCTGGAACGGTGACGTGCATCCCTGTTATTACCTGTGGCATCATTACCGCTGCTGGGTCAATGACTGGGATCGCCTGGTCAAGCCGAAGGTATTCGGTAACGTCAACCGGCAGCCGCTGCTCGATATCTGGCGCAGTGAGGACTTCCGCATTTTCCGCGAGCACGTGGTCGAATTCGATTATCCCTACTGCTCCAATTGCGGGGTCGCGCCCTGCGACCTGGTGCAGGAGGAGGATTTCGAGCAGGACTGTTTCACCAATCCCGAGCCCTGTGGTTCCTGTCTGTGGGCCATGGGGTTGCTGCAGTGTCTGCAGGATTGATATCGATTTTATTGCAACGCAAAACGCCCGGTCATTTCGACCGGGCGTTTTGCGTTGCAGATCCCTTTACCACATGAAGAAGGTGCCCAGGGCGATGATGTCCACTTCCTGCCTGCCGTCATTGAACCATTCGACGTTGGCGCGGTTGTATTCCAACACAAGCTTGAGGTGGGGGTTGATGTCATGAAACACCCCGATGGTGATGACATCCTGCTGTTTGAGTTCCCCGTTGCCGGTGGAAGCGCGGACGGCTTTTCCGGCGGAGGTTTCATCCATGCGGTTGGCGCCGCAGCAGATACCGGGCCTGGTCTGGCCGAAGCGGTTGTCCCAGCTACAGGTACCCTGCAGCTGGTAGCCCTAACTGTCCCGCTCCTCGCCGTCTACAGGGCGGCAAGCACAGGGCTGGCGGCAAACAAAGTGACGGCCACGCTCAGGTCGCTCAACAGCTGTTTGATGGTCGGCCTTTCCTTACCCGCCCGGCAAGTCTTCGTCCGGAAACCCCGGATGGATGCAACGTAGTTGTTATCCGCCAATGGAGACCTTGATCCCCCGGTCCCTGAAAAGCCGACCGTGGGCTTCCGTTTCCTCAAGCGTCAATGCTTCAATACCCGCCAAAGCATATTTCTGCCCCAGTTGTCCCCATTTCATTTCGCCCAGCCGGTGGTAAGGCAAAATATCGAGGGATTGCACGTTGTTCAGCCCTTTTACGAAATCGGCGGTGGCTTCGAGATTGTCGCGCGAATCGTTGTAGCCGGGGATGAGCGGCAGGCGGATTTTGACGGGGATGCCGAGGCCGGCGATGTTGCGCAGATTTTCGAGAATGACCATATTGGAAACCCCGGTGAGCCGCTTGTGTTCGGCGTCGTCCATGTGTTTGATGTCGGTCAGCACCAGGTCGACGTGCTCCAGAATCGACGCATAGGTTGGCCACTTAACGAATGAACTGGTTTCGATGGCGGTGTGGATGCCCCTGCGTTGCGTTTCCTTCAGGGCTGCCTTGAGGAATTCGGGCTGAGCCGTCGGTTCGCCGCCGGAAAAGGTTACGCCGCCGTTGCTCTGTTCGTAGAATTTGCGATCCCGCTCGATCATCTCCATCAACTCTTGGATCGACAGGTAGCGGCCGATGATGTTGATGGCACCGGCGTAGCAATGCCTGGCGCATCGCCCGCACAGGGTGCAGCGGTCCCGGTCGATGATCAGTCCCCTGCCAGTCGATTCGTCCTGCCTGATGGCGTCGACCGGACAGACTTCCAGGCATTTGCCGCAGCCGATGCAGTTGTTGCAGACGAACGTAATTTCCGGCTTGCCGGCGAGGGATTCAGGGTTCGAGCACCACGGACATGACAGCGGACAGCCTTTGAGGAAAACCAGGGTGCGAATGCCGCCGCCATCGTGAATGGCGAACTTCTGAATGTCGAAGACCAGCCCCTTGAGGCCTTCTCCGCGATCACCGATGTTGTCAAAATCCAGGACCTTCTGTCTCCAGTTCATGGTCATTCTCCAGGTTTTTCGGTGTTTCCTTCTCCCGGGAGGGGCCGGATCCTTGGGACCCGGCCCCCGGTGTCACCACCCGTCAGGCTGATCAGAATACCTGTTCGGTGCGGGAGATGATGTCGTCCTGCAGCGATTTGTCCAGCGCGGTGAAGAAGGCGCTGTATCCAGCTACGCGGACTACCAGACCGCGGAAATCCTCCGGCTTGTCCTGGGCTTCGAGCAGGGTGCTGCGGTCGATGACGTTGTATTGGACGTGGAAACCGCCGTTTTTGAAGTAGGTTTCGGTAACGTTGATGAGGTTGCGCAGCCCCTCTTCGCCTTTGACGGCATTGGGATGGAACTTCTGGTTGAGCAGGGTGCCGTTGGAGGTGACTTCATGGTCCAGCTTGGCTACCGAGTTGACCGTCGCCGTCGGGCCGGAGATGTCCGCGCCGCCGATGGGGGAAACACCGTCAGCCAGCGGGGTGCCGCTCTTGCGCCCGTCCGGAGTCGCGCCGACCACGGCGCCGAAGGGCACGTTGGCCGATGCCGGGTAGAGACCGGGTTGGAACTGACCGCCGCGGGGGTTGCGGTACTTATTGACTTCACGGCAGTAGATGTTGGCCGATTCGACGGCGATTTCATCGGCGTAATCGTCGTCGTTGCCGTATTTGGGGGCACGGTTGACAAGCATCTGACGGATGTTTTCGGCGCCTTCGAAGTCTTTGTCGAGGATGTCCTTGAGTTCCGGCAGGCTGATGACTTTTTCGTCGAAGCACAGCTTCTTGATGGCGGTCAAAGAATCGCCGGCATTGGCAACACCGACCCCCTGCGGGCCGCTGAAGTTGTAGATGGCGCCGCCTTCCTGCAGCGATTTGCCGCGGCCGATGCAGTCTTCGACCAGGCTGGAGAGGAAGGGCAGGGGTACATTCTGGCCATGGGCCAAATCGACCATGTTGTCGGAGTGGCACATCAGACCGACGAAATATTCCATCTGCCTGGCGTAGGCGGCCATGACGTCGTCGAAACTCTTCATTTCGGTGACGTCACCGGTCTTGAGGCCGACCTGCATGCCGGTGCGCTTGTCGTAACCGTTGTTGAGGGTCAGTTCGACGATTTTAGCCATGTTGAAGAAGGCGGCATCGTGCCAGCCCTCGGTCTTGCCGCCGACCTGGGGCTCGACGCAGCCGATGATACCGTAGTCGCGGGCGTCTTCCAGGGTCAGGCCGCGGGACAGCAGGGCCGGAATAATGGTGCGGTCGTTGAAGTAAGCCGGTACGCCCAGACCCATGCGGCTGATTTCGGCGGCTTTCATGTACAGTACGTCCGGAGTTCCTTCATGGATGCGGATCGACAGGGACGGAGCGTAGAGCTTGGTGTTGGCAGCACACTGCAGCAACATCAGGGACAGCTCGTTGGTAGCGTCCTTGCCTTCACGATCCACGCCGCCGACGATGATGTTCATGAACATCGGGTAGCCTGCGAAAGCCATGGTGGAGTTTTCGTCGCGGACCTTGTTCAGGCCGTTGAATTTCAGCCACAGAAGGTCAAGCATTTCCTGGACCTGCTGGTCGGACATGGAGTCTTTGCTGGCCAGGTAGAAGGGGTAGCAGTACTGGTCGAAGCGCATCGGCGAGATGGAGTGCCCGTTGGACTCGATCTGAATGACCAGGTGGATGAACCAGAAGGCCTGTACGGCTTCCGCAAAGGTTTCCGCCGGTTCGGCAGGTACCTTGCGGCAGATACGGGCAATCTCGAGCAGTTCGGCTTTGCGGGCCGCATCTTTTTGCGCTGCAGCAAGGCGCTCGGCCTCATCGGCAAAACGATTGGCAAAGGCGATTACGGCCTTGTTGGCGATGATGGTCGACTCGAGAAAATGCAGGGACTTCATCTGGTGAGCGTCGGCGTAATCGAAGTTTTCTTTAGCGGCCTCGGCTTCGGCGATGACCGCGTTAAGGCCTTCGCGCATGACCTTGCCGTAGTTGGCGGAAATGTGGCCGACGCCGTTGAAGTAGTAGTTGCCGACGGTGTAAGCCACCGCGTTGCCCGCGTCAATGGCTTCCTGCTTCATCAGAGCAGTGGCGATTTCGTAGTTGGTTTTGCCCTTCCAGTAGGGGAAAACGTCCTCACGCAGAGTTTTCTTCACATCTTCGCTGATCAGGAAAACGTCAGCCGAACGCTTGGCCAGGCGATCAAGCTCGGCTTCCAGCCATTCACAGGAAAACTCGGGGAATATCGGTGCGGAGCGGGGCATGCTGCACTGGTTGCCGACGATCAGTTCGTCGTCGTCGATGTAGATCGACATGCCGAGGAGGATTTTCTCCAGAGCCCTGGCCCGGCGGAGGCTCATGGGCTGGCCCTCGGTTTCCTTGTAGGATTCGGTGATCAGTCTGGCGCGTTCGGCGCAGATTTCCGGGGTTGTGGCCAAAAATCTTGCCTTGATTTTTTCGACGCGTTCGCTGGGTCCCATGGTAGCGACGGTGGGGTCAACTTTAACCTTGGTAGACATGGTGCCTCCTTTTTTGAGTGGTCGTAATCGCGTTTTTTTAACGACCTCCGGGTTGATTGATCCGTTACTTGATAAAGCCGTGTGCCAGGTTGAGAATCAGCGTGCCCACGGCGACGGCGCCCGCGGGAGGATCGATATGGGTGGAACCGGGTTCCACATCGTGCGTGCCACCAGGCTGATAGCGGCGCCGATGATACCGCCGCCGAAGCAATGTAGCAGAGTGCTACAGACCACGGAGCCATGGTGTTTTCCTTTCCTGAATGTTTTAAAAGTAAAGCGATTAAAATAAACTGCTTTTTTTGTGAACGGTTGATGTACGTTCATGACGGATGAAAGTGTATCGGGTCGTTTTTTGCGCGTAGTCTATTTGTAAACGAGGAGCTTCATGTGCACAATCGCTACAAAAGGCCAATATTGTCGCTCCATATAGTGATTTTCAGGATCACCCTGTTGCCGATGGTTGCCGCAAATCGTATTTTTGTCCCTCGATATAGTGATTTTCTCTGTCCCTATGTCTGGCAAACGACATTTTATTTTGGGTCAGGTGGTCGCTCGTGCTATGAATAAAGGGTCTGGTTTTTGTTCGAAGTTTCCGGATGGACACAAGCCCTTTGATGATCAAAACGGCGTGAAACGGGAAACGTCGGCGGTCTTGCCTGGCGGATCGGGGGCCGGTCTGCTGGAAGGATATCCAGGCCAAAGACGGTGGCGGAGGTGGCATGGGGTGCCAGCAGATAAAGCTTCTGGACCTGATTGAAAAGGACGTTCTTGAGGAAATTGTCAGGGATTTCACCGAGGCAACGCGGGTGGCGTCGGTGCTGGTCGATCTCGATGGCCAACCGATTACCCGTGAGCATAATTTTTCGCGGCTGTGCAAGGACTATTGCCGATCGACGCCGGAGGGGCGGGCGCGCTGCTATGCCAGCGACCGTTTTGGGGGCGAGGAAGGCCGGAAGATCGGCAAGCCTTTCATCTACAAGTGTCTGAACGCCGGCCTGATGGACAGCGCCACGCCGATCATCGTCGAAGGCTATCATGTAGCCACTTTGGTCATGGGGCAGGTGCTGACGCGACCGTTGTCCATTCAGGAGGCCCTCGATGCTGCCAAGCGCATCGGCGTCGAGGATGTGGCGGGTTATCTGAGGGCGTTGCATGAAGTGCCGGTCATGAGTTACCAGCGCCTGCAGTCCGTAGTCAAACTCATGTGCACCATCGCCAAGACCATCAGTTCGCTGGCGATCCAGAAATACCTCTCTCAAAGGGCCTACCAGCAAAACCTGCACAACATCATCAACAGTGTTTCCGATTCCATCATCTCAACGGATCCGGATGGTATTGTGACCGTGATCAACAAGGCCACGGTTGCGATGTTCGGTCGGGAGGCATCGACGGTTGTCGGCCGGCCGATCTTTGATCTATTCGCTTGTCCCGATGCGTTCCGCGAGTACCTGAGCTGCAAGAAGCAGCAGCAACCCTATGAAATTCCGCCGGTCTTTGAAGTAATGAAACCCGACGGCCAGATATTCTATACCCACGCATCCTGCCAGGAACTTTTCCTCTCGACGCGGGAAACGATGGGATACGTTACGGTGTTACGCGACGTTACCCGGGAAAAAAAGATCGAAAAAATGAAAGAGGATCTCATCGGCATGCTGACCCACGACATGGGCAATCCGATTCTTTCCATTCAGCGGGTGCTGGAGTTGATGTTGGACCGCCACCTTGGCACCCTCAATAACCGGGGCGAGGACCTGGTATCCCTGGCCCTGAATTCGACCCACAAGCTTTTCGGCATGGTTTCAAACTTTCTGGATATTTTTCTGGATGAATGTGCCGGGCTGAATTTGTGCCAGGTGCCGGGGGATATGGATTCGACCCTCATGGAGAGCATCCGACAGGTCGGTTTTTCCGCCGGCGACAAGAAAATCAGGATCCATTTCGAACCGGGGCGGGGCGGCATGCAGATGGCTGCGGATTGGGCCCGGCTTCAGCGCACCTGTGTGAATCTTCTGGAAAATGCCATTCGTTTCAGTCCCGTCGGAGGCAGCATAGCTCTTACCTGCGAACCCTGTCGCGATGAACGGGACCGGAGCGCCATTCTGGTCACCATTGATGATCAGGGCAAAGGCATTGACAGGGAAAAACAGGAACTGATTTTTCAGAAATTCTATACCACGACCGTTCAGGGCGGGAATGAGCGCCGCGGGGTAGGGTTGGGGCTTACATTCAGCAAGCTGGTCGTCGAAGCCCATGGAGGCAGGATCTGGGTCGAATCACCTTACCTGGACGGGGCGGGAAAGCAGGTGACGGGATGCAGGTTTCGTTTCCTGGTTCCCATTGCCTGTGACACACGATAAACGGTGTCCAACTTGGAGGATTTATGAGCGAGGAACGTCCGGTAACCGTCTTTATCGCCGACGATCATCCGATTCTACGCATCGGCCTGAGCATGTACCTCGAATCGCAAAAGAGCATCCGCATCGTCGGCGAAGCCGATAACGGTTTCGACGCGGTCAACGCCATCACCCAGAATCCTCCCGATGTGGTGCTGATGGATATAGACATGCCGGGTCTTTCCGGAATTGAAGCCATCCGGGTACTGCGCAAGACCCTGCCGGATCTCAAAATCATCGTGCTTTCAACCTATACCAAAAAAGACTATGTCCAGGAAGCCATGAGCGAAGGCGCCAACGGCTATGTGGCCAAAAACACTAAAATTGACGAACTTATCAAAATTATTGAGGATTTCGCTTTGGACAGGGAGTGCATGTCGCCCTATCTGCTGAATCTCGCCATCAAATGGCGCCGGCCTGCGGACGGCTCTGACGGCGATGCCGAGCACAATCTGACCCGGACCGAGATCCGCGTGCTGAAAAATATCGCCGAAGGCAAAACCAACAACGAAATAGCCCAGATTCACTTCGTCAGCATCGAAACCATCAAAACCCACGTCCAAAGAATCTTCAAGAAACTTGAAGTGAGCAATCGCATGGAAGCCGTGGCGGTCGCGCGCAAGAAAAATATCATCTGAGGGTGCCGCCAGCATTTCCCTTCTCCGATGGGAGCCATGCTTAAAGGTTCAGTCTGTAACCGGCCCGTGTCTTTGCGCGAAATTTAGTAACATGGTACCGTAACAAATGTATTTACCATTGTTCAGCCATGAATTCCCGGTATTTTTTTTATTTTGTTTTACAGGTGGTTACATAGTGAAAATTGAATCACTTTCCTGTTTTGTTGAAGGGGAATTTTGATAACAACAGGTTGGGCAATGGTGGCGGGACCATGCCCAGGCAGCCGGGATCGCTGGAGCAGGCGGGTCGGGTGCCTGCAAGCCATCCATTTGATTGCATGTGATGATTCAGTTTTCTGCCGGCATGATTCAAAATCATATTTCATGTTCCAAAAAAAGTATGAAAAAAAATCGGATATCATTGAGAAAATTAGCGTAGATATTAAAGTTTTTTCGCGAAATTTGACATTTTTCCGGAAAAGTATTATGTTAACAACTCAACTTTCGCACCTGCTTGGGCGGCGTAACATAATGAAATCACATTGATCTTTTAAAATATACAGGCCGGTAGTAGCATCGGTCGTCGAAATATCGACGGGATTTTCATCATGAACGCCTCC
>NZ_JBFWJQ010000064.1:0-13605 GCF_050253115.1 Syntrophotalea sp. | reverse complement strand
CGGGTCCTGTCCGATTTGAAGGCCCGCGGGGTTGCAGTCGTGTTGTGCGAGCACCGCCCCGGTCCGTTGCTCGAGGTGGTGGATCGTTTCTGGCAGATGGACGGTAACGGAAGGCTCTTCCCAGGGCGTTGGCAGGCGCCTGAAGCGCCGCCCGCGATTTCGGCTGGCCAGGCTGGGACGGATTTTGCCGATGCGCCGGTTCTTTTGCAGGTGCGGGATCTGTCTTTTTCGGGACATGGAACGGTACCGGTCTGGAAAGACGTCTGCTTTGATATCCACCGGGGACAGTGCGTGGTCGTCACCGGCATGAACGGCACGGGCAAGACCACCTTGCTGCGGGTGCTGACCGGTTTCCTCAAGCCAGGTCGTGGCAGCATACGTATCTTCGATGGTGAACCGGAACCCCGTTTGTTGCGCCGGCGACTTGGCTGCCTGTTCCAGAACCCCCAAAAACAGATTTTTGAAAATACCGTGCGCGAGGAGATTGCCTTTCCTCTCAAGCGGTTTGGCTGGCCGGCGGCGGATCGGGCCGCCCGTATCGAGGAAACCCTGCGCTTGTGTGGCATCGAACATCTTATCGATGCTTCGCCGCATAAACTCAGTTATGGGCAGAAACACCTGGTCGCCATCGCTTCGGTTTTGGCGCCCGCTCCAGAGATGCTTTTTCTGGATGATCCCTTCGCCGGTCTCGACGGTGCCCGACAGCGGGATGTCATGGACGTTCTGGACAGCTGGAGCCGGGAACGCGGCGTTACCCTGGTGATCACCTCCCATGATCCGGAGCAGGTTCCGGGTCTGGCCGACGGGCACCTGCACATCGAGGGGGGACGCATTGGCTGGCGATAGTTTCTCCCGATTGCATACGGCCTTGGCCCAGGGCCATCGCCGTGATGATGGACCCGCTGAACCTGGCAAGGGGATCTCGCTGCCGGTAGGGGTCAAGATGCTGCTGGCGTTGACCCTTTCCTGTGTAGCTTTCGTGGCGCGTAGCGGGGTTTTTCTCGGCGCTCTTACTGCCGCCAACGCCGTGGTGTTTTTACTGCTTCGCCCGCAGGGCGTGTCCTGGTGGCGGCAGGGGCGCTATTTTGTCTTGCAGAGCTCTACCATCGTCATTTTGTATATTATCCGCTTCGGATCCCTGGAGGGCATTTGGGACGGTCTATTGATCTCCTGGCAACTTTTTCTGGCCTTCTGGCCGACCATGATATTCGCCAAGACCACATCCCAGACCAAGATCGTCCGTGCCATGAACCGCGTCATGCCGGGGCATGTTTCCTTCGTGCTGGCTACCTGTCTCAAGTTCGCCCCGCATTTGCTGGAAGAGTTTCGGGATATCTACGAAGGGCAGGTGTTGCGCGGCGCCAGGATCTTGCCGCGAGACCTGCTGAAACCATGGAACTGGCCGGATCTGGTGCATTGTGTCGTGGTGCCGGCCGTCGTACAGGGGATGGCCTTGGCAGGGAATATCGCCCTGGCCGCCCGCGCCCGGGATTTCGGGCTTTACTCCCGGCGCACCTGCTGGCCCGGGGACTAGGAGTCTTGTTGCATGATGAAGCAACTTGCCGCGCGTTTGTCCAATAGCTTGCATCTGCCCCTCAAGGATGCGCTGTTCCTTGGTTTCTGTGCCGTATTCGCAGTACTGGTGCGTATGCTCCTGCGACTGCACCTGCATGTATCCGGGCATGCCATGATTACCAAGATTTTTTTCCTGATGCTGGGTCGCGGCAGCACTTCCTGTCGCTACGGGGCAAGTTTCACCGGGTTGCTGGCCGGAACCGCGGCCATGTTTCTCGGCTTCGCCAAGGTCGGTCCCTTCATTATCGTCAAGTATGTGCTGGCCGGGCTCGTGATCGATCTGGCCGCCCTGCTCCTGCCGGGGCTGTTCGGCAGTTATCTGCTGTGCGCCCTGGTAGCGGCCGCCGCGGCATCCACCAAGTTTTTTACCGTGTATGCCATCAACAGGATGATCGGCATGGACCACGTGGTGAATCTGCAGCGTTCCCTCCTGGAAGCAGGGGGCGCCATCATTTTTGGCGTGGCGGCCGGTTTGATGATTCCGATGGTCGTGCGGCGGCTCAGGGCCTACGGCGTCGTGCGTTAGTCCGTTGTGTGTTCCGTTGCCCGAACGGCAACGTTTCAGAGAAGATATGGCGGCTGATAGCCGCGGGGAGTGTGAACCATGAAAATTCTGGTATGTATCGATGATACCGATAACCTCGAATCGCGCGGTACCGGTGATCTGGCGACCGAACTTGCCGAAGAACTTCAGAACCGCCGATGGGGACAGAGTCTGTTCGTGACCCGGCACCAACTGCTGGTGCATCCCGATGTACCCTATACCTCGCACAACAGTTCCATGTGTTTCGAGGCGGATATCGCTCCGGAATATCTGCAGCCGCTCATCGACTACGCGAGCGACTACCTTGAGCGGGAAAGCGCGCCCGGATCCGATCCGGGATTGTGTGTCGCCGTTGTGGATCAGTTGCCGGACCAGGATGCGGTTGTGACGTTTGGCCGCAAAGCCAAGGAAGAAGTCCTGAACAAACAGATGGCCTATGAACTGGCGGGTCAGTTGGGCGTGCATCTCTCCGAACATGGCGGCACCGGACAGGGAGTGGTCGGAGCTCTTGCCGGCATCGGCCTGCGGCTCGGTGGCAACGACGGGCGACTGAAGGGGTGGCTGGATATTCGCACCCGTGAAGGATGGGCGACGGTAGGCGAGATTCTCAGTCAGGTCCCGCTACAGGGTGTTCGCACCATGGACGGGGCGATTCTGGGGCCGGAGCAAATGGTCGCGGTCGATGACAAACCCAAGGCTGTGCTGATTGACGGTGGTACCTATCTGATGGTTTCGCCCGAACGGGAGGCCTGCGCCGAAGGGGTTCGGTGGCGCACCACGCCGCGGCATCAATTGAAAAAATTCTGAAAATTTCTCAGGGCAGGAGGCAGCATGTGGTTGATCAACACGCAGGGTGAACGGGAATTCCGGCATGGCCATGAGGCCTACGGGCTGGCTGCCGCCACAGCGCGGGCCTGCGTCCGCTTTTGTGCCGATGTCGAGGACGAGTGGACGGCCGACGAGGAACGCTCCTGTTATAACTGCCGATTGCGGCGCTGGACGCGGGCATCCTTTTTGTGTCTTGCGCCCGCTTCCTGACCGTGTCGTCAGACGCATGGGGGGGAAATGAACAAAATTTTTGTGATGCTTGTCCTGTGCCTGGTTTTTGGCGGCGGCCTGGCGCGGGCCGAAGAGTGGACGCGCGAGAGCCCGGGGCAGAAGGCCTATTACGACGCCGCCGGTAACCTGAAGCGGGTGCTGCTGGATGCCGATCGTGACGGCAGGTTCGAGGCCGAAGAGCAGTATGCCGGACGGCGCCTGTCCCGCCGTGAGGACCGCGATGGCGACGGCATTCATGAACGCCGCTATGACTGGCAGAAGGATGGTTCCGCCCGTCTTGTGGAGGATCGGGGCAAGGGGCCGATCCAGACCACCTGGTTTGATCCGAAAGGCGTCATTGTCAAGGTTGCCAGGGACAAGGATCGCGACGGCAAGCCCGAAATCACCTGGCGCTATGAAAAGGGCGTGTTGCGGCAGGTTGAAAAAAATCGCGGGACCTGGTTTTACCAGAACGGGAAACTGGCACGGGCCGAACTCGATACCGACAAAGACGGCCGTACCGATCGCCGGGAGTATTACCGTCAGGGACGCCTGGAGCGATCCGAGGATCTGGGGCGTTCCGGGAAGGTGCACCGTAAATGGTTTTTCGATGAGGCCGGCAAGCCGCTTCGGCAGCAAGAGGACAGTGACGGAGACGGCCGCATGGAAAGGCTGCGTGTTTATCGCAAGGATGGCTCCGTAATCCAGACGGTGGATGCGGATCTTAATGGAAAGCCTGAAATTCGTGAGCGTTACGCGCCCGACGGGCGGATGGTCAGCCGTGAAGAAGATCTGGACGGTGACGGCGAGTTCGATCTGCGCAGCGGGCGCCTCAAGGAGTGAATGTCATGCAGAACTGGTTGGCTTTTCTGGAAAAAGCGGGTCCGATCGGACTCATGATCATCTTCTGTTCGGTGATCGCCCTGTTCATTATTGTCGAGAGGGCGCTGGCTTTCCGCTCGTTGCGCCTGCGGGACGGCCGCCTGTATCATCGACTGCGCAAGCGGGCCCAGGAAGGCAGTTTTGACGAGGCCGCGGCGTTGGCCAGACAGGAACGTCATCCCTGGGCAGTGGCCATGGTCGAGGTTCTTGCGCGACTGGCAGGCAAGGGCGGCGCTTCGACCCGTACCGAACTTGAGAAAACCTTCAGCCATGTGGCGGCGCGGGAAGTGCGCGGCATGGAGCGTTTTCTGCCGACCCTGTTTCTCATCGCCAGCATTTCACCCTTGCTTGGCCTGCTCGGAACCGTAACCGGTATGATCAAGGCCTTCAAGGCCATTGAAAACCTTGGCGGAAAGGTCGATGCATCGGTTCTGGCCGGCGGGATATGGGAGGCCATGCTGACCACCGCCCTGGGGTTGGGAGTCGCTATCCCTGCCATGGTCGCGCACAACTATCTGCAGGGCCGGGTGCATGCGACAGTGGCCGATATGAAGGAGGAGACGGGCATTTTCCTCGACGCTCTTGAAGATGCCGGCATTCTCGCCGCCGGGGAGAATAAGAACACCGTCCGGGTGCAATCCATCAACGGTAGCGGCAGGGAGGTCGGGTAATGGAGATCCCGGTGCGCTCTCAGACGACAGGGCTGAACCTGACCCCACTGATCGACATCGTCTTTTTGCTGCTGGTTTTTTTTCTTCTGACCACCCACTTTATCGAGGAAGACGGTATCGGAGTCCGACTGCCTTCCGCGGCCAGTACCACGGTTCGCGAAAAGGATGAGGTGGCCGTGGCCATTACCCGTGACGGCCGCTATTTCATCGCCGGGCAACAACTGCCGCTGGCCAGGGTCGAGGAGACCTTGCGGGGGAGGCTCAAACCGGACACCATCGTCGTTATCCGCGGTGACCGTGATGTGCCGCTGCAGACCGCTGTCTCGGTAATGGAGCGGGTTAAAAAGGCGGGCGCCAACCGTATCGTGGTGGCTACCCTCGAAGAGGCGGGGGCATCGTGAAATTCAATCGCACATGGGTGGCCATGATGGTCTCCGTCGGGGTGCATGTTGGCATGGTCCTGGCTCTTGCCATCGGCATGATCACCCCTGTGCGGCGGGTCAATCGTATCGAGGTTGACCTCGAGGGAGTCGCGATGCCGATCATGCCTCCGGACGTTGCCGCCCCTTTGCCTGCTGCCGGGCCGGAAATGCCCAGTCTCGCATCTATACCGACCCCCGCTGCGGCTCCGCGCAAATTACCCAGGCCGGCTCCTGTCGTGGCCATGCCTGCTCAGGCGCCGGCTCCATCCCTTCCGGTAGCCGATGGCGATTTTCCACCAGCGGAAGTCGGCGCTTTGCCCGGCCCCCCCCAGCGTCGCAATGACGACCGGAGTTGGCGGGGGCGGTGATGGCGGAACTGGTTCGGCCTCCGGTTCCGGAGGTGGCGGTGCCGGTTTGGCCGGAGGCGGTCGGGGACGCAGGGGGGGCGGCTCCGGCTCGGCTCTGGCCGGATATCTGCAGGCCATCAGGGCCAGGGTCGACGCGGCAAAACGTTATCCGCAGATGGCGCAGCAGCGACGCCAGGAAGGCACCGCGGTTGTCTCCTTCCGGCTGACTCCTTCAGGAGAACTGGTCGCCGAACCGGTAGTCAGCCGAAGTTCGGGCTACCGGCAGTTGGACGATGCTGCGGTTCGTGCCGTTTCACGGGGCGCTCCCTATCCCCGATTCCCTCTCGATCCGAGTGAAATGAGGGCGATTGAAATACCGGTGAAGTTTTATCTCCGGTAATCGGCACCAGGGTTTGGCCTGGTGCCGGGCGGGTTGCATCGGGTTTTGCCGTTGCGATCGTGGCCGGAATCCCTCTGCGTGATGGCTCCGGGCAACGAATAAATTCTGCTACAGTCGTTTGCGATCGCAACCGGGACGCAAGCGACTTTTTTTCTCTTTTCGAGGCAATCCGGCCATTTTTCCCGTATGCTTGCAGCATACCGAAGGCATCCGCCAGAGGTCCAGGCAAGGGGAGGGGCATGGCGAACGAAGCAGACGCTTTTTTGCAGGGAAGGTTTTCTGTCGGACAGTTAGCGGTTGAAGACCTGCCCGACGGCCACTGGGACGTGATTGTTGTCGGAGGCGGTCCCGGCGGTAGCGTCGCCGCCATGGAACTCGCCTCCCTTGGGCATCGGGTTTTGCTTTGCGACCGGCAGTGGTTTCCCCGGGAAAAGGTCTGCGGAGACGGCTTGACACCGGCAGCGATGCGTCTTTTGCGGCGTTTCGGGATGTGCGAGGAGGTTGAAGCCGTCGGACATCGCTGCGCCAGCCTGAGTATTTTCAGCCCGTCCCGGGTGCGCATCGATATGCCTGCAGACTACCTCACGGTGCGGCGTGAAATCTATGATGCCTTGCTCGTGCGCAGAGCGGCGGCCGCAGGGGTGACTTTTGTGCGCGGTACCGTGCGGTTGTTGGGACACAGGCCCGACGGTGCCGCCGAGGTCGTGTTTCGAGAGGGGGGGCGGCGTCATGCCGCCGCTTGTTGTCTGCTGGCCACCGGCACCCGGCTGGATTTGGCGCGGCAGGCCGGGTTGGGGACGGCCGCGGCATTGACCGGCGCGGCTCTGCGCTGCTATGTGCGTTCGTCGCTGCCCCTCGATCAACTGGTGATTGCTTGCGAAGCAGCGGTTCTGCCGGGTTATGCCTGGATTTTCCCCGTGGGGCAGGGACTGTTCAATGTTGGTTGCGGCCTGTTCATGCAGGGGAGGCGCAACAAGCGCATTAATCTCAAAAGGGTATTCGCATCCTTTTTGCGGGATTTCCCTCTGACCCGGCGCCTGCTTGCGCAAGGGCAGGTTGAAACTCCATGGCAGGGGGCGCTTCTGCGCAGCGGCTGGAGACAAGTCCTGCCGATGGCCCGGGGGCCTTATCTTGGCATTGGGGAAATGGTCGGTACGACATCACCTTATACGGGAGAAGGCATCGGCAAGGCAATGCAGAGCGGAATCCTCGCCGCGAGGCTGGCGCATCGCTGCCTGCTCAGAGGGGACGTCACCTGTTTGCAGCGTATGCCCGTTTATTTGGGCCAGCTTGCCGGTTTGCGCTACGGGGATTTTAACCGCACCCGCAGGTGGTTTCTTTCTCCTGCCCTGGTTGATTTTGTTGCCGGCCGTATCCACAACAGCCCTTATCTCTACAACGCATTGCAGGGCATTTTGCAAGAAAAAGTCGACCCCGCGCAGGTTTTTTCCTGGCGCGGGGTATGGCGATCATTCAGATTCTGAGCCGACGGCCCCTGGTGTTTTCAGTGAAATGAGTTTCTTGCCAGCCGGAGGGGGGATTTTGCTTCCGCGTAATCGTCCAGCCAGCAGGCTTTGGGGTTGCGGGCGCAGACCAGCAGGTTGGAAAGGCTCTGTTCGGAGTCGGCAGGGCGATGAAAGCGGAAGAAGATGCGCTCTGCGGTCAATCCCGCCACTTCGATCTTGCCGGTGGCATGCGACATGGTGTAGCGGCAGCGGCGCGCCAGCCCGGAGCAGGTTTTCAGGGCTTCGGCGAAAATCTGGTAGCCCTCTTCGATTGGTACGGTATAAGCGGCGTTACCTTCGGTGGGGCGGCATTGAAAAAGGTAATACGGGGCGACGCCGAGGTAGGACAGTTCATTGAACAGTTCGCCCAGGGTCGTGGGGTCGTCATTGACACCGCGAATCATCGGGGTCTGGTGCATTATGCAGACTCCGCTTTGCTGGACCATGTCCAGGGCACGACGTGCTTCCTCGGTCAGTTCCCGGGGATGGTTGAACTGCGCCATCAGATAAATGCGCCGATCTGGCCGGCTGTGGGTTTTGAACATGCGCAACAGGTCGGGGTCGTCCAGAATCCGAAACGGATTAAAGGCGGGCATTTTGCTGCCGATGCGGATGATGCGCACATGGTCGATGGCACGAAGCTGCTCGACGATTTCCGTGAGGCGGCGGGTTGACAGCAGCAACGGGTCGCCGCCGGTGACGAGAACGTTGTTGATTTCCGGGTGTCGGCGTATGTAGGCCAGACCCGCGGAAACGTCTCGGGATACTTCCTGGTTGTCGTCCATGAACAGTCGCTTGCGAAAGCAGAAACGGCACAGGGCGCCGCAGACGTCACTCACGAGCAACACCGCCGTGTCGGCATACTTGTGTTCGAGTCCCGGCGCCCTGGCGTAACGGGACTCGCCGGAGGCGTCGAGTTTGCCCCAGGGCTCCAGTTCGTCGGCGCTGGGTATAACGATCCTGCGGATGGGGTCATCGGGATCTTCCCAGTCGATAAGGGATTGATAATATTCGTTGGTGCGGAACGCATAGCGTTTGACGACCGAATTGAGCGTCTGTTTCTGTTGTTCGTTCAGGTTGTCCAGTTCGGGGATCTGGTCAATGCGGGTGATGTATTTTCTGTAACCCATGGTGTCCTCCTATCCCGCTTTCGCCAGCGGCTGTGGGGCAAGTTTGCCCTGAGCGCGATGAGACATGAAGTTCATGCGGCTCTGTAGTCGGGTGGCTGAAAAGACGCTTGCGCCTTATTTGCAAAATCAGAGGCCTGTAAAGCAGTCCTCGATGTTGCTCGCCCAGCTTTGTTCACAGCAGGCCGGCATATGGGGGACTGCTGCTCTGCTAAAAGAGAGAAAACGAAGTATTTCTAGAGGCTTTTTACAGCCTGTGGCGGTTGGTTCGCTGTATTGTGCGTCGGAAAACATGCGGCTGAGTATCGACGGTTTTTTACACAGTATAACACGGTTTATGGATTTGGGCAATCATTATGGAAAAACTAAAAATAGAACACGATTTTAAGAAATAGATATTGATAAATCAGAATATTTTTTCGAGCCTCTGGTTTAGCAGATATAAAGCCGTTTTATAACAAAAATTATGGGTTATTTTTAAGGCGGTTGTGTAATTTTGGAATCCTGCCGGATCGCATGGCGTTTTTCAGGAGGCAATAGCGTGGTAACCAGAGGAAGGACGGTTTGGCCGCTTAAAAAATGATGATAGTCAGGATTTATCGTTATTTCTGGTAACTATTAGTTATTTGAATTATTTTTTTTAAAATAATTGACCAAAAAAAAACATTAAGTGATAATATGCAGCATCTGGAGTTGCCAGGCTGTGATGTGCGTTTCGTGAGCCTGTTTTCTCTTAATCCTCCCTGGCCACTTTTCGAGTGTGGCCTTTTCTCCTCCTCCTCCTGGTATCCGGTCGTTGCCTACGGCCAACTGGCCAGCGCATATTGGATGCGCTGGCTTTTTTTATGGCCAGTCCAACAATCCACCCTGCGGTGCTCCGGTGCTTATTCAGGATCTCATGTGTGACATGTGTGGCAAGGCCTTGAAAAATGCTGTCCATCATAGGTCGTAATTTTTGCCTGCCAATCGCGTCCGTCAGGGATGAGTTGTTCAGTAACCGGTAAGTTGCAGGTCGAATAGCATTGTTGGTTGAGCGGGTCCTTGTTATAGTCCGGATACCGCGTGTTTCAACTGGCTTGATACGGGCGGCACGCGGCGCGATGTTCAGTAGGATGCCGGCAGGATTGCCTGGCGATGGCAGGAAAGACTTACTTCAATTAAACATTTGGAAGGAGGAAACGAGATATGGCAGGTCGCCACGAAGTGTATAACAAACTGCAGGGGGAGACGCTGGTTCGCAAGGGGCTCATGCAAAAGCATGCCGACATAAAACCGCTTCGATTGATTCCGGATCTGCAGGTGGTAAAAATTGGTGGCCACGGTACCATCGATTTCGGTCGCAAGGTGGTTATGCCTCTGCTGGAAGAGGTCGGTGAGCAGGCCAGTCATCACAAGATGCTGGTGGTGACCGGCGGCGGGGTTCGGGTACGGCACATTCTCGATGTGGGTATTGACCTGGGCATGCCTACCGGCGTACTGGCCAGGCTGGCCGGAAAAATCAGCGAACAGAATGCGGAGATGGTGGCTTTGCTGCTGTCAAAATGGGGCGGGACCCACGTGGACAGCGATGATATCCTCGATTTGCCCATGCTGCTTAAGCTCGGCTTTTTACCCGTAACCCATGGCACGCCGCCCTATGGCCTGTTCGAACATCCACCGGAGAGTGGTTTGATCCCTCCACACCGGACCGATACGGGCGCGTTTTTGATGGCGGAGGTTCTCGGTGCCAAAAGCTGCATCCTGGTTAAAAATGTCGACGGTTTGTTTACCGAGAACCCGACGGTCAATCCCGATGCTGAACTGATCGAGGATATTACCGTCGACGAACTGCTGGCCATGGAAATGGAAGATATGGTTCTTGAAAGCAAGCTTCTCTATCTGTTGCGCGATGCCAATAGTCTCAAGGAAGTACGCATTGTCAATGGCCACAAGCCCGGCAATGTAACCAGGGCCCTGCGCGGCGAAAAGGTCGGAACCGTCATTCGCGCCTGAAAAACGGATGCTGGCTATTGCTGTCTGCCTGCAATTTATGGTAGCAATGAACTATCATGTATCTACCGCTATCGGAGTGCGGTATACCAACGAAGGGAGACAGTTATGAGTGGTAAGATTTTTTATCGTGAGCGTCGCAAGGTCGTCGATGGTGCCAAGCAACCCCGCTATGTGCTGGTGGCTGTGGCGGATCTCAACCTCAAGGTGTTCGGCAAGCATCTGCGCATGAGTGAGATGAAAGCCATTGCGGAAGCTACCGGCGCGGAGCTGGTGGCGCTGCCCCGTGGCAGCAAGCACACGGATGAAGATGAATGATCCCGAAATAGAATGCTTATGAAAAAAGCTCCTGTCCGCAAGGCCAGGAGCTTTTTTCATTCCGCTTGATCACAAAATCGGCAAGGGATCAGTCCCAGGAGCCGATTTTCATGCTGCCGTGGGTCGCAAGATGCTGCTGCATGCGGAATACCCGGTCGAGCAGGTGCGGTTCGTGGCCGGCGCCGCGGGCGAGGCATTCATGGGTGGCCCGGTCGAGATACTCCTGCAGCAGGGGGCGATAGGCCGGATGTGAGCATTTGTTGATGATGAGCTGTGCGCGATCGCGGGGGCAGAGGCCGCGCAGATCGGCCAGCCCTTGTTCGGTTACCAGCACATCGAGATCGTGTTCGGTATGATCGACGTGGGGTACCATCGGCACCACGCAGGTAATGCCCGTGGGGTCGCTTTTGGTCGGGCGTACGGAGGGAGAGTGCATGATCGACAAAAAGGCGTTGCGTAAAAAGTCGCCGGAACCGCCGATGCCGTTGATCATGCGCGTGCCACCGACCAGGGTCGAGTTGGCGTGGGCGTAGATATCGAACTCGACGGGGGTGTTCATGGCGATGACGCCCAAACGCCGGATCATCTCGGGGTTGTTGGCGATCTGCTGGGGTCGCAGCACGATCCTGCGGGTGTAGTCGTCCCATTTTTTGTAAAACCGCTCAAATCCCTCCGCCGAGAAGGACAGGGATGTTGCCGAAGCATACTCCAGTTTGCCCGAGTCGAAAAAGTCGAGCATGGTATCCTGCAGGACTTCGGTATAGACCGAAAGGTTGCAGAAGGGTCCATTGACCAGTCCGCCAACCACGGCGTTGGCGATGTTGCCGACTCCCGATTGCAGCGGCAAAAGGTTGATGGGCAGCCGTCCTGCCTTGACTTCCGCCTGGAAGAAATCGAGGATATGTCCGGCGATACGTTCGGAAATCTCGTCGGTGGCGCCCAGCGCGCGGCCTTTGTCGGGTTCCCGCGATTCCACGATGGCGAGAATCTTGTCGGTGTCGCAGGGGACGTAGGTGGTGCCGATACGGTCGTTGACCTTGCAGATCATGTGCGGTCGGCGGTGGGGCGGCGGTTCGGGCAGGACGATGTCGTGCAGGCCCTCATAGGAGGGGATGGTGGTGTTCAGCTCGATAATCAGGTGCTTTGCGGTATGGATGATCTCCCCGGCGATGCCGACCGAGCCGGCCAGAATGATGCTGCCGTCTTCCTTGATGGCGCTTGCTTCGACAATTCCCAGGTCAAGGCTGCCACCGAAATCCTTGGTGTAAAAACCGTAGAGCAGATCCTGCGCGAACATGGACAGGTGTTTGTCCTGCATGCGGATGCGGCCGGAGTTGATCCCTTTCTGGATGTTTTTGCCGCTCTGGTAGGGCCAGCGTCTGGCGATCATGTCCAAAGAAGCCCAGCGGTCCTCGGTTTCGGTGCCGACGGATGCTCCGATAAGCAGGTTGAAACGCATTTTTCCCTGCAGGCCGTTTTTTTCGACATGGTCCGCCAGCGCCTTGGGAATGGCCTTGGGGTAGCCCACGGGGGTGAACCCGGACCAGCCGAGGGTCATGCCATCTTTGAAGTACGGCAGGACTTCCCGGGTGGTTTTGATGCGCTCGCGCAGATGCGGGCAAGCGATGCGATCATCCAGAATGGACATGGTTGGCTCCTTCATAAAAGGCCTTTGCCGGCGTGTCGGCGCAGGCCCACGCTGCAACGGACCGGCAATGCTGGCCGGCCCGTTGGGTTGGTCATGGTGGAAGCTTCAATGCCGGCGGGATTTGCCCTGTTCCGGTAGCCTTGGCCGCGGCGTTGGCCTGATGGACAGCGGGCGGCGGTTCTCAGAATTTTTCGCGCAAAATGGCTTTCGCCTTCACAGCCAGGGGGCTGCGCGGAAATTCGGCGATAAGCTGTTCGAAAGTCGTGACGGCAAGGTTGGGGTGGCCGTTTTTCAGAAAAGTGCTCCCCAGGTAGTAGTAGACCTGGTCCTTGTCCGGGCTGTCGGGGAAGGTGTCCAGCGTCTGGCTGAATCTGCCGATGGCGGCCCGGTGCTCGTCGGTCTTGTAGTAAAACAGGCCGATATACAGCTGGTTGGCCGCCAGGTGATTGCGACAGGCCTTGATCCGTTCGGGAGCGGTAGCGCTTTCGGGAGCCGTCGGGTATAGCTTGATAAGGCTTTCAAAGGTTATCAATGCGTTGCGTGTGGCCGTCTGGTCGCGGTCGATGGCCAGAATCTGGTTGAAGTAGGATTCTCCAAGCTGGAACATGACACGGGCCGATTGCTCTGTTCCGGGGTGGCGCTTCAGATAATTTTCGTATCCGGCCGACGCCTCGACATAGTCCTTGCTGGCGAAGTGGGCATCGGCTATGCGTAGTTCGGCGCGCCGGTTCAGTTCTGCTGTTTCGTAAATTTCCATGGCCTTTTGATAGGCCTCGATGGCAGCCGTATATTCCTTGCCGGCAAAAGCCTGCTCTCCGCGAAGGAAATATTCTTCGGCGGTCTGCGGTTCGGGCAGCTTGGCCGTCGAGCAGGCTGCCAGCAGGCACAGGGCGGACAGGGAGAAGATAAGCGACTTCATGGGTGTTGTCCTCCGCCTTAAGGGCTGTCGGGGGATAGAATGCGCGACACGACAGGGATACGGGGTGGATATGCAAGCGTTAAAAATCGGGACGCCGTATCCCTGGCATGGCCCGCGTGATGCCTGATGTTTCTGACAGGCTATCAAACCCGCTAAAGGTAAGGGATTTTCCAGTATTTGTCAATCGTGCAGCAGGGCAAGCCAGACTGCCGGGCTACCA
>NZ_JBFWJQ010000063.1:0-13650 GCF_050253115.1 Syntrophotalea sp. | reverse complement strand
CTGGAAAAAATGGCCAATTTCGACCGCGAGGTGATCCCCGAACGCCGCATGCATGCCAAAGGGTCGGGGGCTTACGGCGTTTTTACCGTAACGCATGACATCACCCGCTACACCAAAGCGAAAATTTTCTCCGAGGTCGGCAAGAAAACCGAGATGTTCGTGCGTTTCTCCACCGTCGCAGGCGAGCGCGGTGCGGCCGACGCCGAGCGGGATATCCGTGGCTTTGCCATGAAGTACTACACTGAAGAAGGCAACTGGGACTTGGTCGGCAACAACACGCCGGTGTTTTTCCTCAAGGATCCGCTGAAATTCCCCGACCTCAACCATGTGGTCAAGCGCGATCCCCGCACCAACCTGCGCAGCGCCAAAAACAACTGGGATTTCTGGACCCTGCTTCCCGAAGCCTTGCACCAGGTGACCATCACCATGAGCGACCGCGGAATCCCCTGCTCCTACCGGCACATGAACGGCTACGGCAGCCATACCTACAGCCTTATAAACGCCAAGAACGAGCGTTTCTGGGTCAAGTTCCATTTCAAGACCCGGCAGGGCATCAAGTGCCTGACCGACTGCGAGGCCGAAGCAGTGATCGGCAAGGACCGGGAAAGCAATCAGCGCGATCTTTACGAAAGCATCGAGAAAGGCGATTTTCCGGGCTGGAAGATGCAGATCCAGATCATGACCGACGAGCAGGCGCGCACCTGTCCCTTCAACCCCTTCGACCTGACCAAGGTCTGGCCCCACGGCGACTACCCGGTAATGGATGTCGGTGAATTCGAACTCAACCGCAACCCGGACAACTACTTCGCCGAAGTCGAACAGGCGGCGTTCAACCCGGCCAACATCGTACCGGGCATCGGCTATTCGCCGGACAAGATGCTGCAAGGGCGACTGTTTTCCTATGGGGATGCACAACGCTACCGGCTCGGCGTCAACCACCACCTGATCCCGGTCAACCGCCCCCGCTGCCCGTTCCACAGCTACCATCGCGACGGTCAGATGCGCGTCGATGGCAACTACGGCAGTACGCTCGGCTATGAGCCCAACGGCTACGGCGAATGGCAGGAACAGCCCGAATACGCCGAACCGCCGCTGGAACTCTCGGGGGCGGCGGCGCACTGGAACCACCGGGAAGATAATGACGATTACTACAGCCAACCGGGCGACCTGTTCCGGCTGATGAGCCCCGAACAGCAGCAGGCCCTGTTCGGCAACACCGCCCGCGCCATGGGGGACGCCCCGCGCGAAATCAAGATCCGCCACATCGGCAACTGCATGAAAGCCGATCCGGCCTATGGCCGGGGCGTCGCCGAAGCCATGGGCATTCCGCTGGAGGAGATCCCCGAATAAGCGTCATCGCACGGCAAGGGCACTCTCCAAAAAGATGGAAGACCTGTCGTTTATGGCCGGGGCCAGGTTGCCTGAGCGCACCGAAACCCCGGCCTTTTTATGGGGACCGCCTCTTGCGCGAGGGCCCCATCGAAATCCAACTTTCAGATCCGGGATGGTTCTTTATGAAATCGTTCAATTGGCAGGTGCTGCTCGGTGCCACGTTGCTGCTGTTGTCCATTCTCGTCTATATCCTGCATTACCTGATCTTCAAGGATCTTCACCATATTCTTATTTTCCTGGTGGAGGACATAGCGTTTGTATTTGTGGAAGTTTTGCTGGTTACCCTCATCATTCACCGCGTACTGCAGGAGCGGGAGAAAAAGGAGCGCCTTGAAAAACTGAACATGGTGATCGGGGCTTTTTTCAGCGAGGTGGGAATCGGCCTGTTACGCCTGATTTCAGGATGGGACGCTCAGTCCGAAAATATCGAAGCAGCCCTTGATACGCGGCAGGACACCGCCAGTGAAGGCTACAGAAAGTTGTGCGGATATCTCAGGAAGCACAGCTATCAGATTGATCAGAAAAAGGCTGAATTGACAAAACTGAAAGAATTCCTGGGGCCGAAGCGCGATTTTCTGCTGAGACTGCTGGAAAACCCGAATCTTCTGGAACATGGAGCCTTTACGGATGTTCTCTGGGCGGTGTTTCATCTGACCGAGGAGCTTGAAGCCCGGGAAACCTTCGATGGGTTGCCGGCTTCCGACAGCACCCACCTGTGTGGCGATGCAGGGCGCGTCTACGGGCAACTGAGCCGGCAGTGGCTCAACTATATGCAGCACCTTGAAGCGGCTTACCCCTACCTTTTTTCACTGTCCTTGCGAAAAAACCCTTTTGACCGCAATGCCTCGCCCATTGTGCAGGGCCCGCTTTAATCCAGAGTGGACAATGGCCGTCCCTGCCACAGGGACGGCCAACGGGTGGATCAACAAAGCGGCTGGCGTTTCAGCGTTGCTTGCGAAACATGCCCTTGGCGGATTTTTTGCCGCCCTGCTTGAATTCGTAGTACCGCACCGCCCATCGCCACCACGCGGGCAGCGGATGCCCGAGGCGCCTGCAGTATGTCTGGATAAAGAGTTCACGATCCGGCCAATCCAGCTTGTAACAGATCCGCATCAGATCCAGCACGCGATGCCTGTCGTTGACCTCCTTCAGCACCCGGGCGCGGCCGATGTCGATCAGGTAGGGTGTTATGCGGCCGTCGGCCTTCTGGGTAAGCATCAGGTTGCCGACGGAAAGATCCCGATGCAGGATGCCGGCCTGGTGCATTTGGAATATGAAGCCGCTCAGCATATCGAACCACTGCTGCTTATCGTAGCCACGGTAGCCGGACTCCCCCTGGCTGAAGGCCCGGCAAACGTGACGGGAGGAAAAAGCGTCTGGAATATACTCGCAGATATAATAACTGTCCCGGATGCCGCTGAAGCGATGACGCTCGTAAAAAGCGATGGGCGTCGGGGTACCGATGCCGTGCCTGAGCATGTGCGCTGCCGTATTCCAGTGCCGCACGCCCTTGCTGGGCTTGAAAAGATAGGCCAGTCGCTTGATGCCCCGGGGGCGGTTGAACTTCACGGTGAGCTGCTTTGCCGGATCCTGCGGATGTGCGATATTCCACAAGCGGTTGCGCCGGTCGCGCAGCACTTCGCGCTCGGGAAGGCAGGTCAGATTTTCCGGGGCCAGAAGATCCCCGAGATCTCCGGACGGGCAATGACGGCTGCGAATAAAAGCGCCGCGCCACGCCTGGTTTCGCCAGGGCATGCCCTGCAGGTCGGGAAGATGGGGATATATGATTTTCGAATCGCAAGTGTTCATGACAGACAGATGCTCCGGCAGAAATTGCTCACGCAGCCCCGGAAAATCGATGAACAGGGGCCGCTCGTTGATAACCGTGGGAAAAGCGACGGGATTGCCGCGAAAATCCGAGAAAACGGCACCCTGCAGTTGATCCGCACCATAAAGATCCGACAGCCGCAACGCCTGGCCGTCGCGGCACCAGCCAACGTGAAAGAGCCGTCCGTCGGAACCGGTGAAGGCAAAAAGCCTCGCCCCCCGGCTGTGACCCGACACCAGGTCGCAACGGGCGCCGCGCAGCCGGCGCGCGACATGACCTAGCGCGTGAAACGCAGGCATAACGACCAATGCGTCGACCGCGCCGCGCACCGACCGGTAAAAGGTTGATTGGTCGACCTTGGGATAGCCGCAGGCCCGATCGTCGATCAGCCCGTCCCGGCCACAGATCATCGGCCCCCAGAAAACCCGGTCCAGAGCACCACTGCTGGCGGCCAGCAGCAGGTAGCGGATCAGATAGTCGACCTTCTTTTCCTGGGGAAACACGGACCAGCGCATCAGGCGCCTGGTGGACCAGAATTGACAGGTCGCAACGGTCTTCAGGCACCCGGCTCTTTTTCCCAGGCCTTGCAGCAGGCGGGCTTTTTTTACCAGATCGAACCCGAGCAGATAGGTCGCCCAACGCCCCAGCACACGATGATCGCGTGCTTCCGGTTCGATAACCCGCTCCACAAACAGGTTGTTGGTATGGATCCGCGGCACGTGGCCCATGCGCCGCATGGCGTTGAGAATGACGGCATTATAAAAAGGCTCGAAATCCTGCACATTGGGACCGGCCAGGGTCACAGCGCGGGGCGCGGCCTCTTCGCAGGCAATCTGCCAGGCCCGCAGGTAGCCGCTGGGCCTGAAGCCGGACCACCGACGGCGGTTGGGCGTGCTGCCGATCTCAAAATCCGCGACTTTTCCGGCATAGCGGCCAAAAACCCCGCGAACAAAATGCCGCCAGCGCTCCCGGCTCTGGTTATCGGTCAACATACGCGCGGCGTCCTCTCGTGGAGGAAGCAGCACCAGGCTGACCGTGAACTCGGCGGACAGAAGTCTGTCAAGCATCCTCTGCGCCGGGCCGTTCAAACTGCAATAGGAAAAAGCCAATCGGACATTGCGGATATCGAGCTCCCGCAAGCGGGCGATCACGTAATCATCGCAGCGTTCATCTTCGGAGGTCGCAATGTTGATGCCGAAAAAATCCTCGGGAATAGATAAAGCATCCCCCCGCCGCCGCGCCGATCGCCTCGAACCGGAAAGTGAACAAAACACGGCGGCCAGATCCCGGGCGGCCAAAAGCAGGCAAAAACGAAATTGATGGAGTGTATTCAAAACGTACCGGACCAGTTGAAAGAATCTTGAAGGAATGCCTGTCCAAGCAGAACGGCATTATGCCTTCGCGGCAATACGAATGTCCACTCCAAACCTGTTAAATTCCGTCAACCCCGTATTATCAGCGAATCACCCCCCTCTCACTCATGGCGCAAAGCGTCGATAGGATTGAGGGCCGCGGCGCGCCGGGCGGGAAAATAGCCGAAAATCACGCCGATGGCCGCAGAAAACACAAAAGCCAGCAGGTTGATGCCCGGATTGAAGAGATAGGGAATTCCCATCAGCCCGGCCAGAAGCATGGAGGCCACGGTGGCCAGCACGATCCCGACCAGACCGCCGAGGCTCGACAGCACCACCGCCTCGATCAGAAACTGCAGCAACACCTCTCTCTCCAGCGCGCCGATGGCAAGACGGATGCCAATCTCCCGGGTGCGCTCGGTCACCGACACCAGCATGATATTCATGATGCCGATGCCGCCAACCAGCAAACTTACCGCCGCCACAGCGCCCAGCAGCATGGTGAGTATTTTGGTGGTGCCGGTCAGGGTTTCCGCGATCTGCCGCGTGTCCATGACCCGGAAGTCGTCGTCTTCGGTTTCGGAAATATTGCGCCGCTCCCGCATCAGCAGGGCCAGCTGCTCCTTGACCTTGTCGATCGAGGCGCCATCGCGCACCGAAATCATCAGTCGATTGATGTCCTGGCTGCCGGCCAGCCGGCGCTGTACGGTACGCAGGGGCATCACCACGGTGTCGTCCTGATCCGATCCCATGGCCGATTGCCCCTTGGCCTTGAGCAAACCGACGATTTCGCAGGAAAATTGCTTGATGCGAATCTCGGCACCCAGCGGATTCTGTCGGCCGAACAGCTTTTCACGCACCGTTTCGCCAATGACGCACACCGCTTTGCCCGACCGCTGCTCGGCTTCGCTGAAAATCCTCCCGGATGCCAACTCCCAGCTGCCCGCGTCGAAATAATCATCGTTGCTGCCGGCAATGGAGGTCGACCAGTTTTGAGCCTGGTATACGGCGGTCGCCGATGCGTTGACCACTGGCGCCACCAGACTGGCACCACTGATCTGGTTGCGAATGGCTTCGACATCGGCACTCTTGAATTTGGGCGCATCCGCCGAACCGGGGCCGAAACGCTGGCCCGGCATCACCATCAGCAGGTTGCTCCCCATGCTGGAAATCTGATCGGCTACCGACTTGGTGGCACCATTGCCGAGGGTCACCATGGTAATGACGGCGGCCACACCAATGACGATGCCAAGGATGGTCAGAAAAGAGCGCATCAGGTTGCGCCGAATCGCCCGCAGAGCAAGCAGCAGCGTATTCCACAGCATCAGGCCACCTCCCCGCTGGAACGATCCGATTCTACCTGGCCATCGACAAAGCTGATGACCCGCCGCGCGTAAGCCGCCATGTCCGGTTCGTGGGTAACCATCAACACGGTGATGCCCTGTTCGCGATTGAAACGCCCTATCAGCTCCATGATTTCCCGGCTGGTGCAGGTGTCGAGGTTACCGGTGGGCTCGTCAGCCAGCAACACCCTGGGACGGGTAACCATGGCGCGGGCGATGGCGACGCGCTGCTGCTGGCCTCCGGACAGTTCGGCCGACGTGTGATGTTCCCATCCCTTGAGTCCCACCTGTTCCAGAGCAGCCCGCGCCGCGGCATGCCGCGCCGCGATCGGCTCGCCGCGATAGATGAGCGGCAATTCCACATTCTCGAGAGCGGTGGTGCGGGACAGCAGATTGAACCCCTGAAAAATGAAACCGAGAAAATGCCGCCGCAGCAAGGCACGCTGGTTGCGCGACAGGGCCTCGACAGCCACCCCCTGGAACTGGTAACTGCCGCCGCTGGGCGTATCGAGGCAACCGAGGATATTCATGGTGGTGGACTTGCCAGAGCCGCTGGGACCCATGACCGCCACGAACTCGCCGGCATTGATCCTCAGATCGATACCTTTAAGCGCCTGGAACGCTGCCTGGCCACTACCGTAAGTCTTGGTGATCCCGACAAGCCGGATCAGAGGTGACGATGCGTTCATGATTTTGAACTCAGCATTTCGGTAATCACTTCCACACCTTCTTGTAATTCATCGCCCAAAATCTCGGTGTAGCGGCCATTGGTGGCGCCAGCTTTCACCTGTACCGACACAGCCTGCCCGTCACGCAACACCCAGACACGCTGCAAGCCGTTTTGCGTGCCTGCCGACCCTTGGGATTTTTGTGTCGGACGGGGCGGACGCGGTATCAGTGACCCGACCAGCCCCCGGCCCGACGATTTGGCCGGCGCGGCTTCCGAGGGACTGAAGCGCAGCGCGGCATTCGGCACCAGCAGGGCATCCTTGCGCGTGACGGTAGTGATCACGGCTGTAGCGGTCATGCCCGGGCGCAGAATAAGATCATTATTGTCAACCTGCAGTACCGCGGGATAAGAAATAACCCCATCGTCGTCGGCCGCGTTGAACCCGACCCGGGTAATCGTCGCCTCAAAGGTTCTGCCCGGCCAGGCATCGACGGTGAAGCGGGCCTTGAGCCCCGCTTTCACCTGACCGACATCCGCTTCATCCACATCCACCTCCAGTTCCATCTGGGAAAGATCCTCGGCCAGGGTGAACAGCGTCACCGCCTGCAGTGAAGCCGCCACCGCCTGCCCCGGATCGACCGCCCGCTCCAGCACCACGCCGTCGATGGGCGAGCGGATATGCGCCTTATCGAGATTCGTTTCATCGCTGCGCAATGCGGCCTTGGCCTCGGCGATGCTCGCCCGGGCACTCGCCAGATTGGCCTGGGCGCGGGAATATTCGGCCTCGGCGGTTTCCATCTCGGTGCTGGACGGCACCTTGCCATTGGATAAATCCCTGACCTTCCGGTATCGCTGGAGTTTGAGGCGCGTTTCCTCGACCGTGGCGCCAGCCTGCTGCAGACTTGCTTCGGCGGCCTGCACCGTTGCTCTTGATTTGGCGACGGCATCCTCGAACTTCGAAAGATCGAGTACCGCCAACACCTGGCCTTTGCTGACCCGATCATCGTCATCGACGTACACTGCGTCGATAGTGCCGGACATTTCGCTGCCGACTTCCACCTTGTTGGTCGGCTCGAGATTTCCTGTAGCCGTTACCGTCACAATCAGGGTGTCGCGGGCCACCTTTTCAACCAGATAGCGCGGCTCTCCGCTGTCACCGCTGCCCCGCAGCAGAAAATAACCGGCTACCAGCAACAGAACCGGCAACATGACCAGGGCCCAGCGCCAGCGGCGCCTGCCGCCGCGCTTTTCAGCGGAAAGAAGCGTTTCGAATGCGATTTCGGACGTGTTGTCATTGGGGGGGGAGGTATCGTTCATGACGCGTTCCTGGTGTCTTCGGGTTGGGAGTTAGGCGACCAGCCACCGCCAAGAGCCTTGTAGAGCTGGATCTGGGCGCCGCTCAGCTGGCCAGAGCTGGAAGCAAGATCGTTTTCAAGATTGAGCAGGGTACGTCGGCTGTCAAGCACGGTGAGAAAATCCGTCAATCCACCGGCGTAACGCTGCTCGGCCAGTTGCAGGGTTTCACGCGCGGACTCCGCCGCCTGCTCCAGCCGCTGCCGCCGCTCGTCCGCATCCGCCAGCGCAGCCAGCGCGTTTTCCACATCTTCAAGGGCGG
This sequence comes from Syntrophotalea sp., assembly GCF_050253115.1. Taxonomy (NCBI): domain Bacteria; kingdom Pseudomonadati; phylum Thermodesulfobacteriota; class Desulfuromonadia; order Desulfuromonadales; family Syntrophotaleaceae; genus Syntrophotalea; species Syntrophotalea sp. The sequence continues at coordinate 5,450 of NZ_JBFWJQ010000063.1, read as the reverse complement.
TCAACACCGCGGATTTGTACCCCAGAAGAGCCTGTTCGAGCAGAGCGTCCTGCGTCGCGATGTTGGCTTTAATGCGGCCCGAATCGAAAATCGGCGCGGTGATGGAAGCGAGCAGTGAATAGACAGATGCACCGCTGTTGCCAAGCGCTGACAGGGCAAAAGCCTCCAGCCCGATGGACCCGGAAAGATTAAAGCGTGGATAGCGTTCTGACTGGGCCTCGCCCAGCCTCGCGGTTTGTGCCGCCAGGCGGCGTTCAGCCGCCCGCACATCGGGGCGCCGACGCAGCATATCGGCCGGGATGCCAAGCGCCGCCGAGCGCTCCGCCAGGGGGATGACCCCGGTGGCTGCCAGGCGATTCATCAATGCGCCCGGAGCGCTCCCAAGCAATACCGCCAACCGGTTGCGGGCCTCTACCATGGCGGTACGCAGGGCGGGCAACCCGGCACCTGCGCTCTCGACTTCGGTGCGCGCCTGGGCAACATCCAACTGTGAGACCAGACCGGCCTGCAGGCGCCACTGGGCAAGCTGCCGAATCTCCTCCAGCGCCGCGATATTGGCCTCAGTGACCGCCAGGCGACGTTCCGCGGTGCGCAGATCCACGTAATTCAGCACCACCTCGGCCACCAGCGATACCTGCGTATCGCGCAGGCTCTCGACGCTGGCTTCGACATCCGCCTCGGCAGCCTCGACCCCGCGACGCAGACCGCCGAACACATCGGCCTCCCAGCCCGCATCGAAACCGGCGCTGTACAGTTCACGGCTATTGCCTCCGCCGGTTTCCTCACTGGACTGGCTGCGGGAAGCCGAAGCGGACACATCCACCGACGGTCCGAGCTGCGCCCCGGCCAGAGCCCGCCGCGCCCGCGCCTCACGCAGCTGCGCCCGGGCCGTGGCCAAATCGAGGTTGGCCGCCAGCGCATCGGCCACCAGTGCCTCAAGCACCGGATCGTTCAACTCGCGCCACCAGCGCGCCATATCCGTCGGGGCGGAGACAGTGCGCTCCGCGTTGGCGCCCGGGTCGGAGCGACTCCAGGCCGAAGGCACATCCACCGACGGCGTTTGATAATCGGGGCCGACCGCAACACATGCCGCAAGGCCCGAACCGGCAAATATCGCCAACATGCATGAACCCAGTTTTTTCTTCACCTTGCAGAACCTCATCTATTGCGACATCCTTCGAATCATCGATAAAAACCCGCCCCCTGCGAAACAGCCTGACGGTAATGACTGATAACAGAAGATATTGCAGGAAATATGGATAGAATGCACAAAAAAATCCCCGGCAGGAAGAGCCCCCGAGAAGATCGCTCCGAAAGCTGCCTTGAAACAGGCGATGGGTCTGCCCGACACCGCCTTTTCAAGGGTCGCTCAAAAAAACCGTCCCCGGGCGACGTCAACAAAGGGGTGTCCATCCTGAAACTCCGGATGGATACAGCGTGGCTTTCATATGGGAAAGGGGCCATTTCCCGGATGACAAAAAAATTACCCTGCGGTTCCTTGAAACCATGGGCATCCGGCGGATCTGCTGCATTTGCCCCGTCAATTTTGATGATCGACGGATCTTCTGACATGATATCATGGGTCTGAATGACAGACCGAAATCACAGATAGCGTGCCTCAAGCAACAGATCAACGGGAAAGGTGCCCATGGACAACAACACAGAAATGCAGCATTGGCATGTCCTCTCGGCGGCCGAAGCCCTGTCCGCCCTTGGCGCCGATGCCGACAGCGGCCTGAGCGCGCAGGAGGCCGGCGAGCGGCTGGCCCGGTTTGGCGAAAATCGCTTGCGGGAGGAGACTCCACGCCCGCTCTGGTTGAAATTTCTCGACCAGTTCAAGAGCCTGATGGTCATCGTCCTGCTGGTTGCCGCCGTGCTGTCGCTGGGCATCGGGGCGGCCAAGGATGCCGTCGTGATCCTGGTCGTCGTGGTGCTCAACGCGCTGCTCGGCTTTTACCAGGAGCATCGGGCCGAACAGACCCTGGCGGCCCTGAAAGGCATGCTGGCCCTGCGTGCCCGGGTGCGGCGCGACGGCCGGATGCAGGAGGTGGAGGCGGCTGGCCTGGTCCCCGGCGATATCGTCCTGCTGGAAGCGGGCGAGCGGGTACCGGCTGACGGCCGCCTCCTCGAAGCACACAGCCTGGAAATTCAGGAATCGGCATTGACAGGGGAATCCCAGGCCGTTGGCAAATCGAGCGCGGCTTTGCGGCAACAGGATCTGCCCCTCGGTGACCGCAACAACATGTTATTCATGAACACCGTTGTGACGCGCGGCCGGGCAAAAATGCTGGTAACCGGCACGGGCATGCAGACCGCCATGGGCGGGCTGGCCGAAACCATTGCCCTGACCCCGGATTCCCCGACGCCGTTGCAGCGGCAGCTCGACGTTCTGGGTAAACGCCTGGCCGCCATCGCCGGCATCGTGGTGCCGGTGATTTTCACCCTCACCGTTCTACGCGGAGCCGGTTGGACCGATGCCGCCATGACCTCGGTAGCCCTTGCCGTTGCGGCCATACCCGAGGGGTTGCCCGCGGTGGTGACGGTCACCCTGGCGGTCGGCATGTGGCGCATGGGGCGCAAGCAGGCCATTCTGAAAAAACTGGCCGCCGTGGAAACCCTGGGTTCCACGACGGTGATCTGCACCGACAAAACCGGGACCCTTACCCTCAACCAGATGACGGCTCGCGCCGGCTGGTGCGCCGGGCATCACTTTACCGTAACCGGCCAGGGCTACGAACCGCAAGGCGACATATCGGGCTGTGACGAACGTCCCTTGACACCCCTGCTGCTGGCTGCCGCCCTGTGCAACGAATCGCGGGTAAACGATGGCCAGCTAATCGGCGACCCCACGGAGGGTGCGCTCTACGTGCTCGCCGAAAAAGGCGGCATCGATCCCCTGATCGAACAGCAACGCCGCCCCCGTATCGCCGAAATACCCTTTGATTCGGAGCACAAGTTCATGGCCACCTTCCACCATCGGGGCGACATCGTGGACATGTACATCAAGGGGGCGCCCGACGTGCTTCTGGATCATGTTGATCACTGGTTGGGTGACCATGTTCCGATGCCGGTGGATGAAGCAACGCGCGCCGTGATCCGTGCCGAGAATGAAACCCTGGCCGGACAGGCGCTGCGTGTTATCGCCATGGCCCGGCGCGAGATCCCCGCAAACACCTTCGATCCCGCGGCTGACCTGTGGCAATGGGCCGGAGGCTGGACATTCCTGGGGTTGGTGGGGCTGATGGATCCGCCGCGCCCGGAGGCGGCACAAGCCATCGCCCGCTGCCGCGAAGCAGGCGTGCAGGTCAAGATGATCACCGGCGACCACAAGGCAACGGCAGCCGCCATCGCACTGGAGCTCGGCCTCGATGGCGAGGTGACCACCGGCGCCGAAGTGGAGCGCATGACCGAAGCGGAACTGTGCCGGGCCATACCCGGCATCACGGTTTTTGCGCGAGTCGCGCCGCAGCACAAGGTAAAAATCGTCAAAGCCCTGAAAGCCATCGGTCACGTAACCGCCATGACCGGCGACGGCGTCAACGACGCGCCGGCGCTCAAGACCGCCGACATCGGCATCGCCATGGGCATCACCGGCACGGCCGTGGCCAAGGAAGCGGCAACGCTGGTCCTTACGGACGACAATTTCGCTACTATTGTGCATGCCGTGGAAGAAGGCCGCCTGATTTACGACAATATTCTCAAATTCGTGCGTTTCCAGCTGTCCACCAACATTGCCGCAATTCTCACCGTCCTTGGCGCTACCCTGGCGGGTCTGCCGGTACCTTTTACCGCTATCCAGTTGCTCTGGATCAACATTATCATGGATGGGCCGCCCGCCATGACACTGGGTGTCGAACCCGCCAGGGCAGGATTGATGAAAGAAGCGCCTCGCACGCCGGGAACCCAGATCCTCCCGACAGAACGTCTGCTGCGCCTGGTTGTCTACGGCTGCATTATGATGGCCGGCACCCTTGCGATTTTCACCTACAGTCTGAAGCGGGGAGATACCGGCACCGCGTCGTTGACCATGGCTTTCACTACCTTTGTGCTGTTCCAGTTTTTCAACGTCTTCAACGCCCGTGCGGAACACGAAACCACCTTCAACGCCAACTTCCTGCATAACCGCAAGCTCTGGCTTGCCCTGAGCGGCGTGCTGCTGCTGCAGGTGGTGGTGGTCCACTGGCCATTGGCACAGGCGGTATTCGGCACGGCCTCCTTGAGCGCTGCCGACTGGCTGCTGAGCACAGCGGTAGCCTCCAGCGTATTGCTGACCGACGAAGCCAGAAAACTGCTGCTCCGACTCCTCAACAAAAGCCGGAAGCGAGCCAGAGCCTGAAGCGGGGACAGCACCACGTTGCCCTTTAAACAGAATCCCTGTCATCGAGGGAGAACACCTCCGGATCCGGGGAGCCCAAGAGTTCAAAACGGCAAAACCGTTGTCCTTGTAAACCGCAGCCCTTGTGAAAACGTCGGTTACCAAGGTATATGTAGCAAGAAAACCCTTCCCGGGATAAGAAAACGACAAGGAGACACCATGGAACAACTGCATGAAATTGCCAGCATCATCGCTCTGACCATGGGAGTAGCCTGGGCCAGCGGAATCAACCTGTACGCCACAATCCTGGTGCTTGGCCTGCTCGGCGCAACGGGCGGCATGGTTCTTCCGGAAAACCTCATGATTCTGACCGAGCCGATGGTCATCGGAGCGGCAGGCCTGATGTATGCCGTGGAGTTTTTCGCCGACAAGGTTCCGGGGGTGGATACCGGCTGGGACGGCCTGCACACCTTCATTCGCATACCTGCCGGCGCCCTGCTGGCTGCGGGCGCCGTTGGCGAGGTGCATCCGCCGCTTGCCCTGGCGGCGGCGATCGTCGGCGGCGGCCTCGCCGCCGCCACTCACGTGACCAAGGCCGGAACCAGGGTGTTGATCAACACCTCACCGGAACCGCTGAGCAACTGGGGCGCTTCTCTGAGCGAGGATCTTGTGGTCGTTGCCGGCCTCTGGGTCGCCCTGAATCACCCGTTGCTGTTCATCGGCCTGCTTATCCTGTTCATTTTACTCATGATCTGGCTGCTTCCGCGGATATGGACAATAATCAAAAAAATCTTCGGGTCCCTTGGACGGCTGTTCAGATCCGCAGAAAAGCCTGACCGCCCGAGCCCTGCCCCCACCCCGAAAGAGATTGACATCCCGCCCGATTTAGGCTAAATACATGGACCTCATAGAGTTTCGCCACCCTAGCTCAGCTGGTAGAGCAACTGATTCGTAATCAGTAGGTCGTCGGTTCAAATCCGATGGGTGGCTCCAGTAAAAACAGGCACTTAGGATGAATTTTTAAGTGCCTGTTTTTTTGTATTTCAAATTCGCTGACACTTTTTAGGGACTAAATTCTTTTTCAGATTTTTCCCAGGCATCCGCAAGAGCCTTATATGCGTCAGAGAACCCATCT
>NZ_JBFWJQ010000062.1:0-13955 GCF_050253115.1 Syntrophotalea sp. | reverse complement strand
CGCCTTTCAATGTCGCGAATGGGCCAACCCTTCAGGGCCGGAATGTCTTTGCTTGGTCGGTAGTCCTTGGCTTCCTTGGCTTCGTTGAGGCAGGAGCGATATCCCTGCACAGTTTTGGGCCGAAGGCGGCTTTCCGCATCAACCAAGAACAGATCAATCACTTCACCAAAGGATTTATTTCTCTCTGCTTGGCGGGCTTCGGCTTGCCTGCGAAGCTCTTCAGCTTCTCGCTTCTCCCTAAAAGAACGATGCCCCTCACCCTTCTGTGCAGCAGATTTCAGTGCGGCCAATTCAGCGGCGGCCTTCTCTGCCGTCCAGCCTTCGGAGGCCCAACCCACTGGCTCCTCAATCCGCTGCCCATCCCGCTGATAGCGGATCACGAAGTATCTGTCGAACTGTACACCATTCTTCCGGGTAGAATGCTGCCTATACCTGACGCCAGGGTACTTGGTCTTCTTCCAACTGCTCTCAGCCATCTCCGCTCCTTCCTGTCCCCATCCTGTCCCCACTTTTCAATGTAAGAGCATGGGACATCCCGGGACTTTATGTGAACATAAATATCCAATAACTGCATTGTGGTCAATGGGTTTTATAGACTTCTGGGGACAGCGTGGGAATAGGTCGGAATATTAAGATTTTTGATTCGTAATCAGTAGGTCGTCGGTTCAAATCCGATGGGTGGCTCCAATAAAAACAGGCACTTAGGATGAATTTCCAAGTGCCTGTTTTTTTGTATTTCAAATTCGCTGACACTTTTTAGGGACTAAATTCTTTTTCAGATTTTTCCCAGGCATCCGCAAGAGCCTTATATGCGTCAGAGAACCCATCTTTCATGTGGTCCCAGGCATCGACTGAACTGGCCTTCATGCTCTCATACGATTCGGCAACTTGATTCCGTTGCTTGCGAAGGGCTTCCAAGTTGGCACGCGCTTTTTCACGAGCGGCCTCGTTCATTTGATTCCAGTTGCCGTCGATACGTTTTTCCAGTGCATCTATACGCTCATCCAGATTACTTAAAGCCGTTCTGGCCCTCTGAACCGCTTCGTCCCGCTGATCGGCGGTATAGGCCTCAAGTGTTTGAATCAAATCCTGCGTTTCCTGTTTCACCTCATTTATGGAAGTTTCGTCTTCAGGTATCGCCTTTTTTTCTTCAGATGTATCTGTGCAGTTTGTCAGTGTAATTAAGAGCAGAGCAACTAACATGAGTATAGAGTTGTTAGTTTTTATGTACTTCATTTGCTATCTCCTTGACATGTCTTGGGTAAATGACCTTTAGAATAAATGATTTCTACTTTAAATGTCCAAAATCTGAATAATTAATTACTTAAACCTGGAAACAGCCGACTTTAAAGCGTTGCCGAGCGAGTTGTAAGCACTATCGATACCTGATTTGAGATCATCCCATGCGTCATCACTGGCTTCCCTAAGTTTCGCAAGTCTTCTGTTGGCCGTCTCATGCATGGAGCGAAGCTCTTCAATTTTTTTGTAGTACTCAATTTGTGCATCGGCCTCCACTTTATCAGCTTTCGCTTTGAGTTTGTCAATCTCTGCATTCCACTCGTCTAATTGAGCCTGAAGCTTCTTTTGGTATGCTTCTTTCATGCTCATGATTTTTCTCCTTTGTAAGTATCCCCGGACAAAATTGTGCGCTTTTTGGATGTATCATTCAAAATAGCGGGTCAACAGAAAAGGGCCACCCCCTGCCTGACCCTCCTTCACACCCAGGCGGCTCCACTACCTGTCGGTCAAGGAGTTCATTTACGCTGGATTTTCTTCGAGAAGGTTATCGCCCTCCTCAGGGACTCTGGAGTTGCGGCCCTGCTCACGAAGCTGCTTGTCTTCGCTGGCAAGATTCCCTTCAGCCTCGGTGGTGTCCGCTTCCGTACCGACGAACGGCGGGGTGGTCTTGGCAGGCGATTCCTCCGTTCGCCTGACAGGCAACGCCTCCGACATGCGGACCGATACCCCTTCGGGGAAAAGCACCTCTCTGGCCTCGTCGGGCATCGAAATCTCATGTTCCTGGAAGACCCGCTTGACCATTCGGATCAGCGAGGATTTGACCTTGGGTCCGTTGTAAGCCGAGCCGTCATACCAGAAGTAAATTTTGAGGTTCACAGTGGCTGAACCAAGCCGGTCGACCAGAACCAGGAACTCAGGGTCCCTGAGTACCGCAGGGTGCTCATTGAGAATATCCCTGACTAAATTCTGGGCAAGGGAAATGCTGTTCTCGAAGCCGATCCCCACCTCGAAGTTCTCCCGACGGTTGGGATTGGCGGTGTAGTTGTGGATAATGCTCTTATATACCGTCGCGTTGGGAATCTGTACGTGGTTGCCGTCCAAATCCATCAGCACCGTGCCGCGGGTCGTTACCCGTTGCACGAGGCCGGTATGCCCGACAATCTCCACCATGTCCCCGATCCGGAAAGGATTACGAAGGCTGATCAGGATGCTCGCGAGATAGTTTTCCAAAATATCGCGAAAGGCAATCCCCGCCACCAGACCGGCTACCCCCGTGCCGCCAAGGACCGTGGCGGCAAGACCTGAGAGACCGACGACTTGCAGGACCAGGTACAACCCGAGCAGAAAAACAAAAACCCCCAGCAACCGCGCCGCCACATCGCGCAAAAGAGGATTCAGCCTGTTCCCAAAAGTTTTCCTCACCCCGTGGGCCACCATCCAGGCGGTGACTCCGGCCATAAACAGAACCAGCAGGCCAAGCAGGAGCCGCGGCACTCTTTGCAGGGTCATCTCCCAGAGGGCCTGCAGCTCATTTACTGCGGGGGAATAATCCCAAGGAGAAATTTCAGCTATCTGAATACGGTTGACCACCGCTACCACGTCGCTGGTTTTTCTGGCCAAATCCCCGGCCCAGGTTCGGTAGTCCGCAGAACCGGTATGTCCGTCGAGAAAAACCACTCCCTCTTCGACCTGCACAGCAATGTCCGAAAACCATCCGGTCGCCTCCATGATTCTGGTCAGGCGTGTGTCGATCGCCTGATCGTTGGAGACCGGCTGAACCTCGATTCGTTCGGCAACCTGAGTGGTCTCCTCGGTGAAGAGCGACTCACTGGTTTCCAGGGAAGGTTTTCGTTGGGCAAAAGCGGAACAGATGATCACCCCGGAAAACAACACGCTGAGCAAAAGCCGCAGGTTAATACGATGGAGGCTGGCAACCTTTGGTCGCCAAGGGTTTCGCGGGAAGTTCATGGCGCCGACCTCTGTTCAGGCTCTGCTGCTCAAGCCAAAGCACTTTCCCATAGCTCCAAAAATGATCAGATGCTGGCAACGCTGGTTTTCACCGGCGACTCGCATCCTCTGCGCTTCCTGCCACGGATCGAAACAATCTTGATCGAGGATGCCCCGCGTACCGATAAAACAACAGATAACCAACCCTACAACTGAGTCTTCAACAAAGCTTATCCAATCGGCAGGAATACACAACTATTGGAGCTTCCCGGCCAAGGTGAAGATGACAATTAATGCCGAAGTTAAACTAATGGAATAAACTCAAAAAGTGGGCCACAAACAGTACCAGGATGCAAACCGCCCCCGACCCGGAATCGGTTCGGGGGATTTTATTGGGTACGACGCATTATGACAGAGGACAACTGCAAAACGGCAATACTGCTTTTCCTTGTGATAGTATTCTGACTATGGGGTAGCTTGTAACGAGTTCCCCGGACAGGCTATACCAGGCAGCCAGAAAAGCCCGAGCGACAGCTCCCAGAGAATTCGTCTGTACTTTTTACGATGGTTTTTTTGCAGAGGAGACGGTATGAATCGACGGCGTTTCTTGCAGGAAGCAGCCCTCTGGTCTCTCACCTTTTCCCTGGTATTGCAATGGCCCTTCACCTGCAATGGCAACAGGGCAAAAGCACAGGTCGCGCCGGCCCGGTTACCGCGAGCACGGGTCGGGATCGCCAGGGGCAAGAACTACGCGGATCTGGTGCGTCGGTCGGTGACCCTTATCGGAGGCATGCAGGCTTTTGTGCGGCCGGGCGCCAGGGTGGTGATCAAGCCTAACATTGGCTGGGACCGCAGTCCGGAACAGGGAGCCAACACTCATCCGCTGGTGGTGCGCACCCTGGCGGAAATGGCCCTTGAAGCCGGCGCCAGGCAAGTGCGCATCTTTGACCGGCCCTGCAACGAGGCGCGCCGCTGTTATACTCACAGCGGCATCCTGCCGGCCATCGAAGCCCTTAACAGCGGCAAGGTGCGCTGCGAGTACATCGACCGGCGCAAGTTCGTCGAGACACCCATCCCCCGGGGACGGGTGCTGAAAAGCTGGTCGATCTATCGCGATGCGCTGGAAGCTGACTGTTATATCAATGTACCGGTGGCCAAGCACCACGGTCTGGCCGGCCTGACCCTTGGTCTCAAAAACAGCATGGGGGTACTGGGAGGCAATCGGGGTCGGCTGCATCACAAGCTGGACCAGAATCTTGCCGATCTGGCCACGGTTATCCGTCCCTCTCTGACGGTTATCGACGCCACCCGTCTGTTGCTGCGCAACGGTCCGTCGGGCGGCGACCTGCGGGACGTGCGCATCGAGGATACGGTGCTCGCCTCCGCTGATCCAGTAGCGGCCGATGCCTGCGCCACCCTCTTGTTCGGACGTGATCCTGACGATCTTGGAAGCTCGGTCGCTGCAGCCAACATGGGACTTGGAACGCTGCGGTTGAGCCAGATTCAGCGGCTAGAGGGACCATGAAGAAGCCATACCTGCCAATCTTGTGGAGGCGCCTTAGCCAGCTTCTGTGTTTTGCCGCATTCCTGTTCCTGTTCGTGCGTACTGACTACCAGGGGCAGGACGAGTTGTCCGGCGCCGTCAACCTGATCTTTCGCATCGACCCGCTGATCGCGCTGGCGACTTCCCTGGCAAACCGCACCTTCATCACCCTGCTGCTGCCGGCGCTTTTCGTGCTGCTGGCCAGCCTGCTGCTGGGGCGCTGGTTCTGTGGCTGGGTCTGCCCCATGGGCACTCTTTTCGACTGGTCGCGCCCCCTGCTGGGGCGCCGCGACCGGTCCCTGCCCGCCGCCCTGCCGAAATTACGTTATGTCCTGCTGCTTTTAACCCTGGTCAGCGCCCTGTTCGGCCTGCCCCTGGTCGGCTTCCTGGATCCCTTTTCGATCCTCGTGCGCGGGCTGACCATGGCCATCTATCCGGCCTTCGGCCTGGCCATCGAAAAGTTGTTTACCATCACCTACCAACACGGGCCTGCCTGGCTCAACGCGGCCAGCGAACCCGTCTATCAGTTCCTTCGGGAAACAGTGCTGCCCTTTCAGCAGAAAGTATTCACCAACGTTTTGCCCGCTGCCGCCATGCTCCTGACGCTATTGGCCCTGGAATGGATGCAGCGCCGCTTTTTCTGCCGCAACCTCTGCCCTCTTGGAGCCCTGCTTGGACTGGCGGCACGTTTTGCTCCCTGGCGCATTGCCAACCGCCAGCCGACCTGCTCCGTCTGCAGTCAGTGCAGCACTCTTTGCCGAAGCGGCGCCATTAACCATCAAAGCCAGGTCAACCCCGAGCGCTGCATTCTCTGCCTCGACTGCCTCATCCATTGCCCACAGCAGAACTTCTCCTTCGGCCCCTCACGCAGGACTGCCTTTTCGCTGGCCGAAGGCCTCAGCCGGCGGGCCTTCCTCGGCACAGCCTTGACGGGGTTGGCGACGCCTTTTCTGTTCGCTGTGCGCCCCCTCAAAAGGCAGCCGCAACCGAATCTGATCCGGCCGCCGGGCGCCCTGGCGGAAGATGCGTTCCTGAACCGGTGCGTGCGCTGCGGCGAATGCATGCAGGTGTGCATCGGCAATGCTCTGCATCCGGCCTTGACCGAAGCCGGAGTCGAGGGGATGTTCACCCCGCGCCTGGTGCCCCGCATCGGTTATTGCGAGTATCAGTGCACCCTCTGCGGCCAGGTCTGCCCCACCGGCGCCATCAAGCATCTGTCGGTCAACGAAAAGCAGGCGGTCACCATCGGCCAGGCCTACATCGACCGCAACCGCTGCCTGCCCTTTGCCAGAGCCGTGCCCTGCATGGTCTGCGAAGAACACTGCCCAACCCCGCAAAAAGCCATCCGCTTTCGCCAGGCCACGGTCCTCAACGACCAGGGTCAGGCTGTCACCATCAGGCAGCCCTACGTGGTCGACGAACTGTGCATCGGCTGTGGCATCTGCGAAAACAAGTGCCCCCTTCCCGGCCGTAGCGCCATTCTCGTCACCTCGGCGGGTGAATCTCGCCGAAATGACGGTTTTACCGATACGCCAGGATACAGATAAACAAAAGATCAGGAGCATGAAACAGCGGGGATAGCAGGAGTTCGATTCTTCAATGACCAGGGCCCGCGCCAGTCACGGCACTATGCGCCAGGTCTGGAGCGAAAAAAAAAGGAGCCCCGCGATTTCTCGCGGGGCTCCTTGATGATCCACTTTTATGGACTTGCTTAGATTCTGCGCACGTTGGCAGACTGGGGGCCTTTTTGACCCTGGGTGACATCGAAAGCCACGCGGTCACCTTCGGCAAGGGACTTGAATCCATCACCCTGAATCGCAGAAAAATGAACAAACACGTCAGGTCCGTTATCCTGCTCGATAAAACCAAAACCTTTTGCGTCGTTAAACCATTTCACAGTACCTTCAGCCATTTTTTCTCCATGCTCCCGATCGGGACTTTTTTGTTGTGTAAACACACTCACCCGGAAAATAAAAAAACACACAACCCAAGGGGTTTGTGTGCTTGATCCATGTTGACACCTTGTCAATCTGGCGAGCGTAATACTCTTACACAAACTTGCTTAAGTAAAAGCACCATAGCACGGTACGGTTTGAAAGAGCAAGGCATAAATACACATAAAAAAATAAAAATATCGGACAACCGTCAATAGAGCCTGCGAAAAGCCGAAGCCTTGATCACCGCAACAACTTCCCCGCCTTCCTCCAGACCCAAATCCCTGACGGCCTCACCGACTACCTGGGATATCAGATGCCCGTCGCCACAATCGAGTTCGATGCCGACCCGGTTTCCGGCCTCAAAGATCTTTTTGACGCGGCACCGCAGCATATTGCGCGCACTGGTTGCTTCAGGGTGCCGTTTGAACAAAGTTATCTCCCTGGAAGAAAGTTCAAACATACCCGAGGACTCCTGTTCATCGGCCGTCAAAACGAACTCCTGCGTGCCCCACCGGTAGATGCACAAACCGTTATGCGGACGGGGATCCTGCAGCTCCAGCAGGTTGACATAGCCCGTCGGTGCGCTTCCCATGCGACGCAGAGCCAGTTGATGCGGGGAGGTCCGGGAGCAGAGGCGACCATCGGCGAGTTCCAGCACCTGCTCGGTCATCAGCCGCATTTCGTTGAGAGAGTGGCTGATGAACATAAAGGGGATGCCGAACTCGGCAAATACCTTTTTCAGATAGGGGATAATCTGATACTTGAGCCCCTCGTCCAGACCGCTCAGGGGTTCGTCCATCAATATGAGCCGCGGGCACGACAGGATTGTGCGGCCGAGAGCCACGCGCTGACGCTCACCACCAGAAAGGGACTCGACACCGCGATCGAGCAATGGACCAAGGTTGAGTACTTCGATCAGGGATTGCGGCACGATCCTGCGCTGCCGGGCCGGCAGGCGCTTGTAACCGTACAGCAGGTTGCGTCGAACCCCCATGTGCGGAAACAGGTGAGCATGCTGAAAAACCACGCCGATGCGGCGTTTTTCCGAACAATGGTTGATCTTCGAACTGCCGTCAAAAAGCGTCTCGCCGTCGAGCCGGATAAAGCCACGATCCGGCCTGAGCAACCCGGCCAGCATGTGCATCAGGGTTGACTTGCCGCTGCCTGAAGGGCCGAACACCCCGACCCGCCGGCAGTTGAGGGAAAATTCTGAAGCGAAGCAAAAAGCACCCAGTTGTTTTTCAAGCGCGACTTCGAGAGTCATGGCCGCATTCTCCGCCGAAAACGTTTGATCAAACCTTCATTGAACACCAGCACAGCCAGCGCCAGGGAGATGGATACCAGACACAGGCCCAGGGCCATGGGGTCACCGCCGGGACTGCTGGAATAATCGAAAATGGCCAACGGAATGGTCTGGGTCACGCCCGGAATGTTGCCCGCCAGGACAATGGTCGCACCAAATTCGCCGAGGCTGCGCGCAAACATCAGAGTCGCACCGGCCAGCATGGCCCGTCCCGACAGCGGCAGGATGACGGTGAACAACACATCGTACCATCGCGCGCCGAGCGTGCGGGCCGCCTGGATCAGGCGGCCGTCAATATCCTCCATGCCGATGCATATGGCACGCACCAGTAGGGGAAAACCGACCACCATCGAGGCAACCACTGCCGCTTTCCAGGTAAATATGACACGCACGCCAAATCTGGCGAGTATTTCTCCAAACCAGCCGTGACTTCCGAGGGACAGGAGCAGAAGATAGCCGACCACCACCGGCGGCAGCACCAGGGGGAGATTGACCAGGCCAGCAATAAGGGGCTTGCCGGGGAACCGTGAAAAAACCAACAGATAGGCGACCGCGAAGCCGAAGGGGATGGAAACCAGGGTGGCGGTAAACGCCACCCTGGCGGAAAGCACAATGGCCTGAATGTCCGTGGGAGAAAATTCGATCATGACTGGGCACCATCCGGACAATTATTCAACCTGTCAACGAACGACAAATCCGTGTTTTTTCAACAAACCGGCAGCCTCGCCGCTTTTCAGAAAATTGAAAAAGGCGATTGCCGAGGGGTTTTGGGCACCATCCGTCGTCAGGGCGATGGGATAGGTCACTTCATCGTAGAGACGTTGAGGAACTTCCAGCAAAATGGCCGCCCTTTTGGCCAACAAAGCGTCGGTTCGATAAACAAAGGCCCCGTCCACCTCACCCCGGTCGGCATACATGAGTGCCTGCCGCACATCCTTGGCAAGAATCAGTTTGGGCTGAATTTGTCCGAGCAGACCTGCCCTGCCAAGGGCCTGTTCTGCATACTGGCCGGCAGGCACGCTTTTGGGGCTGCCGATAGCGATGCGTTGCAGCGTGGCGATATCCTTGAGGGAGCTGACCGGCAGGTCCTGGGGCCCGACAAACACCAGCGTGTTGTAGGCAAGGGTGCCTACGCCTTTGCCCGGCACCCGATTATTCTCTACCAGGTAATTCATCCACTTGGGATTGGCTGAAATATAAATGTCCGCAGGCGCCCCCTGAACGATCTGTTTGGCGAGAGCCCCGGAAGACGCGAAGTTAGGCAGGACGGTGGCATCCTCCCCTTTCTTCGCATAGACAGTGACGATTTCCTTGATCGCATCGGTCATACTCGCCGCCACGGAAAGCCGGACTTCCGTAGCAAAAGCAGACGAGCAAAAGGCAAGGGACAAGAGCAGAACAACCAGGAGGGAGCGCATGGAGAGAATCCTTTCACACTGAAATGAAGAGCTTTTTCCCAGACTGCCGCAACCTGCAGAAGACCTGCCGATTGCACTGGCACCGTTATTCGGCGCATGGCGCCATGATAGTGGCACCGCGCTACAATAATGTCAATGGGAAATTCAGTGCAGGAAACGATGTCGACTACGGTTGCAACGTCTGGAAGGTGGAAAGGATTCTTCGGAAAACGCCGCCGAAGACTTCTGCATCGGCTTCCGGGGCGCTGTACACAAGGGCATAAAACCCCGATGATACCGGGACAACCACCACCTGTTCGAGAACCGTCACCGCACGGGCCATGCGTTCGCGGGATTCGTAAACCCTGGGATCCCTGGTGTCGGACGGTTCGCCGGATGGGCCAAGGATATTCACAAGGGGAACAAAACGGTATTGTTGCCGGGTGAAGCTCAGGGCTTTTTTGCCATCAACAAGCAGTTCGCGGGGCGCTTCGCTGCGAGCATTTTCCATGTTTCCCGGGAACGGGCGGGAATGTTCCCGGACAAACGCTTCCAGGGAATGGCCGCGAGGCCTTCCTTCAGCGTAATAATGCAGAGATATCGTCACCGGCACCTCCCCGGGCCAGGGGCTGTGGAGAATCACGCCATGCCCTTCGCCGACAGTCATGCCGGTTTCCGGTAAAGATTTCTCTTTGATCCACTGTACGGGAACTTCACAGGTGAAAAATTCATCGAGGGTCCACCGCTCAACGGCATCCTGCGGCCGGGCCATATCAACCGCCGACGCAACGTCCCTGACGCAGCCCGCCCCCAACACTATCAGCAGAACAAAAAACCAGTACAGCTTACAGTCCCGGCCTTTTTTCATATCGCGCACCCCGATGCCCGGGCCTTGACAGCCCCCTGTCGTCCGGCCCTGTTCTCACCATTTTTGCCGCAGGATCTCGCGACGCTTGTGTGCATACTCGGCATCCGAGATAAGTCCGTCACGCTTGAGCACTTCAAGTTTGCGCAGACGCTGTTCGAAATCCAGCATATTGTCTTGATCCGGGCCGTCGCCCGAGGCCTCGATTTGCAGATCGAGCAAGGTGTCCGGTTGGGAGCGTCGGCTCGCCGCCAGCCATTTCGCATTAAACAGGATGATAGCCACGCAGGCCACCACCCATATCAGAAAGAAGGCGCCCGTCAGCAGCTTGAGGGCGACTTCGGAACGGGGCATGTCGTACCACACCACCCCGCCAAAAATCAGCCCGAAAAACAGAAACAGAACGGCAATTACTATCCCCGCCTTCGCCTGCACCTGGGTCAATCCGCCAGGAGCCACATGCACTTTGCGCGTCATGCAAAACCTCCAGAGCTAGGGACGAAGCCACTGGCCGGCGAAATTTTCGTTAACAACAATGGGATTACCCAGAGAAAAAGGCTGGTGCGCGGACAGTTCCAGCTCTTCGAGGGAAAAGCGGATGGGGATCTTCCGGGGCATGGCTTTGCAGTCATCCCGCCGCAGCCGGAAAAAGGTCAGGGTGGCATCCTTATATTCCGCGCGGAAGTCCTGCTTGACCGTGCAACCGCTGCTCGCCACTTCGATGACGATCTGTTGGTTCTCAAAATCAGTATTCAAACCAAGCAGAAGTTCCGGGTGATCCTGCCCGGCCACAGCCGGCGCAACCAGAAAACATGCCAACAAGGCGCTGCAAACAATCCGTCTCATTACCTGCCTCTCATTCCAGATTGAAAAAACCCCGCACCTTCAAGAAAAACGCCGGGTGATACCGATAATCTCAGAAAACCGTTGTCAAAGGCCACAAATTTATATGGCTTTCCACTATCGACTGCCTATATATTTTTCTTTGTTTACGGCACGGTCGGGGAGCCACCACGATGGGCGGTCCGACCATGCTGCCCTTTATCCTTTTTTCGGAGGTGAACACCATGAAAAAATGCATGACCGGCCTGCTGTTGCTGACTTTGCTGATAGCCCTATCGACCCAGGCGATTGCCGATTGTGGTTCCGACTGCGCCAGCAGTTGCTCTGCCGCCAGAGGCAAGGGTTATGAAGAGTGCATGCGCAGCTGCCTGTCCGGCTGCATCGACTACGACCCCCCTCAGGTGCCCGATGTTCCCGAACCGACACCCGTGGAAACCGACAACCAGTAACCCTTCGTAATTCAGCGGAGTCCGCCGCCAGCAACCTGGCCGGCAGTCCTCGGCCGGGCTGCCGGCCTCGGCCATGGTCTCGACGTTTTGGTCCTGCTGTTCTCCCCCTGCACCCTTATCGCCCCGCCGCCGGCTGTCCCGTGCGCGCCCGCAATCTGTATCCTTCCATTTCACGCTGGAAATCATCGACACTGGCCGCCACAACCCCGACCGCCAGCAGCAAAACCAGGGCTGCGGCCAGACGGCGCCAATTGCGACAGGCGTAAAGGGGGTAAACGGCAAACAGCGCCGCGACGCAGGCCGCCAGCAACTGTCCGGAGCAGGATCCGATGGCGCCCGCGACCAGAAGCATGAACCCCGCCGCCCAAAGCATGGTGTTGGATGAGGTTGCTGTCGTTTTCATAGGCAACAAAAAACCGCCTTTCCCATAACCGTGGTGAGGTACCGCTCAACCCATCGTAATGCAGCCACGCTGCATCGCGCACCTTGTAAACAAGAACCCCCGGATCCCGAGGATGCGGAGGTTCTTGTCTGCACATTCGCTTTTTTCGTATTGCACATCCGGACGCAAAGCGTCTTATTCCTGCGCCTGGGGCGGTTTGACTTCCAGCAGTTCCACCTCGAACAGCAAGGTGGCATTGGGGCCGATGCGGGGGCCGGCGCCACGCTCGCCGTAGGCCAGCTCAGCGGGAAGCACCAGTTGCCATTTGGCGCCTTCCTTCATCAACTGCAAGGCCTCGGTCCAGCCGGGGATGACCCCGCCAACAGGAAATTCGGCCGGCTCATTGCGCTCGTAGGAACTGTCGAATTCCGTGCCGTCGATCAGCGTGCCGCGATAGTGAACCTTGACGATATTCTCGGCGGTCGGCTGTTTGCCGGTACCCTCCGTGATCACCTTGTACTGAAGACCGCTGGGCAGAGTGACCACTCCCTCTTTTTTGGCATTGGCTTCCAGGTATTTTTTGCCTTCTGCGGCGTTTTTAGTCGAGGCTTCTTCAAGGCGCGTCTTCTCACGCTCGATCATTTCCTGCTGAAAAGCTACCATGGTTTCCCGAATCTGCTCCTCGGTCAGCAGCGGTTCGGCATCGCCCAGGCCATCCTTTATCCCCCTCATGAGCAAATCGGGATTCAATTCCACCTGCTGGGCCTTGAAGTCGCGCCCGATGCGCAACCCGATACCATAGCTTACCTTGTCCTGCAGCGACTCCATCTTGACGGCTGCTTGCTCCTTGCCGGAACAACCGCTGCCCATAAGCAGCACCAGGGCCGCGATCGAAAAGATTCCCATTGTGCGTTTCATTGCCTTACCTCCAGGGGCAAAAAGGACTGTTTCTGAAAAAGACGCGTCAGACTACCTTGAGTCAGAGAAACTGTAAATACCTTTATGAATCGGGGCGCCAATTCTCCTTGTGCACCCTGCAAACGCCGTCGATGAAGAGGACCGCCCTGCATTGCCGACGATCATTCGGCGGCAACATCCCCGAGCGTTTCCATACTGATGCGGCCCAGTCGGCCAGCCTGCAATTCGTGCAGCAGAAGTTCAGAGGCCCGTTGCCGATCAACGACACCGCCGGCCGCCAGACAGCCACGCCGGCGGCCCACTTCAACAAGCAGCGCTTCGCCGTTTTCGGGAAGCTCCTTCAGCCGAAAGCGTTGCGAAACCTGCAGCGGATATCGCTCCAGAAGAAAATCGCCAACAAAAATTGCGATCCGCTCATGCTCCATGGCGTTGTCGCCGATGGCTCCGGTGGCGGCCAGACACAGAGCCCCGCGCTGGTCTTCCAGGTTGGGGGCCAGCACGCCGGGGGTGTCGAACAGGAAGATACCGTTACGCAGATCGACCTGCTGCGAAGTGCGGGTGATGGCCGGCCGGTCCCCGACCCTGGCAATCCTGCGGCCGCAAAGGGTATTGATCAGCGTCGATTTGCCGACGTTGGGGATGCCGACAATCATGATGCGCAGCGGTTTGCCGGGGCCACCGCGATGCGGGACCAGGCCGCGGCTCAGGCGAATCAGCCGGGATGCCTCGTTTTTCTGGGTAGCGTCGATAGCCAGGGCCTTGACCCCCTTGGCGTGTTGTTCAAAATAACGCACCCAGGCTTTGGTGATTTCGGGGTCGGCCAGGTCGCTCTTGTTCAAAACCTTGATGCAGGGTTTGGCGCCGCGCAATTCCTCCAGAAGCGGATTGCTGCTGGCGACCGGCAGGCGTGCATCGAGCACCTCGACCACCAGATCGATTTTCGGCATGTCCCCGGCTATCTGCTTCCGGGCACTGTGCATATGTCCTGGGAACCAATTAATCATTCAGCTTTTCACCGTATGTCCCGGACCCTCCGGGGACCGGTCCTTTCAAGTTGACGTTTCGGACAAGCAGCAAGCATCATGCCGCCATGCTTCTCTTCACGGGGGCGAAATCCCTAGCGGGTGTTCTG
>NZ_JBFWJQ010000061.1:0-14126 GCF_050253115.1 Syntrophotalea sp. | reverse complement strand
AATATTCCCAGACATGCTCATAACGCAAAGCTGCCGTCGGGTCGATGCCGAAATCCTGTTGCCAGTAACCGCCCACACTGACGGCCAAACGGTTGTGAAAAGAAAAACGATAATCGCGGTAAAGGAGCCAATCATTGGCGAGGGTCAGGGTGATGTCGGCATCCCGGCGCGGGTTGAAATATGGGGCATCGTGCTCGCTATTGGCCGAGGTATAAAACTCGAGAAGACCGTCAAGGCGATAGTGCGGCCGCACAATCAGCCCCTGCTCCACACCACCGAGAAGACTGTAGCGGAAATTTCCGTCGCTGAAATCCATGAATCCGGCATGCAGCCAGTAGCACCGCAGTTCATCGCGGCGGTAGTGGGCGCCAAGGCTCGCGGAATCGGCACGGATGCCATGCTTGAGGGCGCGCAGAGGGGTGTCGCGGCTGAACAGTTCGATTTCGGCGGGGAACGACCAAATGTCGTCCGGCATCCATACGGCCGCCAAACGCCCGCCCATCTTTTGACCGCCGGAAACATTCCAGGTCATTTCGGCCGTTCCCTGAACGTGCCGGTGGCGGTATTCGATGCCCGCTCCGAAGCGCTGCAGGGTTTTATGCCCCTCGGGAAACGAGGCCTGATCGAGATAGGTTGCGGCAAACCCCCGGTAGCGCGCATGCACCGGCGCGGAAAACAGGGTCGCGGCCAGAGACAGGTCGTGACTGCCGAAGGTCGATCCGCTGCTCCAGCCGGCGGCAACGGAGACCTGCAGTTCGCGCATGTTATGGGCCTGCCACAACCGTTGCAATCGCTGCACCGCCTTGTGCTCGGGATATTCATCACCCAGGGTTCCGATCAGGCCCCCGGCCTGTTCGAATTCCTGCAGATCAAGCCGGTTTTCGGCATAGCCAATGCGCAGCGGCAGATAGGCCGGGTCAAGCGCCAGGCCCATACGATAGGTTTCTTCGGCGCGCCGCGGCCATCCCCGGGCTCCGTACACACCGCCCGTTTCCCCCAGAATGTCGAGATTGGCGGGAGCCCGACGGTACAGAGGGATCAGCCGGCTTTCTCCTTCTTCCAGGTCACCGGCGAAAATCTGTCCCAACGCGGCAAGCAGCTCCGCCTCCAGTCTTTTGGGACCAGCGGCCTGCTGCGCACGAAGCGCTTCGCCAAGCTTCAGGGCCCGCTCGAAGTCCTCCTGCTCGATATAGGCATAAAACAAGCCCTGGGCGGCTTCGAAATTATCGGGCTGATGTTCCAGCGTCCGCCGATAAAGATCCGCGGCCCGGACCGGCTCTTCCAGATACAGGAAAGCGTCGGCAACGGCCTGCAGGGCATAAGGCGGCAGTTCCACACATTCGGCCTGCAATAAACGGTATTCCTCCACCACACGGGCCATTTCCACCCGATCGCGCAGCGCCACCAAACGATCGATACGGGCCCGTTGGACAAAGGCCTCCCCACCGGGAAGATCTGCCCTGGCCGCCTGCTCATTGGCATTCAGCAAGTTCAGCGCACGGTCGGTTTCGGCAAACCGCTGCCCGGGAAGTTCGCTGCCGTGACGGCCCCATCGGGTAACCAGCGCCGCCTGGTCGGCTCTGAGACGATGTCGCTCCGCTGCATTCAGCAGGCCCGGATGCTGGCTCGCCAGGTCGTCGGCCATAAAGGGTTCACCGATAGCGGCCAGGGCGAGGATCTCAAGTCGCTGGGCCCGCCGCGCCCCGGGTTGCCAGCCCAGAATGCGCTGGTAGCACTGCAGCGCGGTTACATAATCGCCGCGCCCTTCCGCCGCATAGGCTATGGCGTACTGTATCCCGGCATGGCCCGGGTAGATTTGTTCGAGGGATTTGGCCAGGTTGGCGGCTTCCTCGTGTTTCCCGGCATCCACCAGGGTGTAGAGCAGGCCTTCACGCAGGGACAAAGCCGTGCCGAAGCGGCCGATGCCAAGCCGGTAAAGGGATTCGGCCTTATCGAAAAGCTTCTGCTGGCGCAGGGATTTGGCAGCCGCCTCAAGCACATACAGGGGAATTTGTTGCGGGTCCACCTGTTCGAGCAGGGCAAGCGCACGGGCATCTTCCCCCGCCCATGCCAGCACCACAAGGTAATCGTAAAAAAGGGATGGATCGGCTGGATTGTTGCGATGCAGTTCATCAAGCAACGGCAGAGCCGCGGCATGGTCACCCCGCCGCGCGGCTTCTACCGCCTGCCGGTGACGAGGATCCGCCGGGGAAGCCCCTTCGGCTGAAAAAGACAGCAGCCACAGGGCCACCAGAAACAGAGAACCGACCCGGCGGCAGCCAGCAAACAGCCGCCGCATGCATACCACCCTCTGCCGAAAACCTCCGGGCGAGCCGCTGACATCCCCCATGGCAATCCCCCCTGGGTCATCGCTCCGGGAAGCGGACCCCGGCAATTCCGACCCCTGAAAATTAATATAACCACATGAAACTAAAGTTCTGGAATGGTAGCAGAAAAATGTTTCTATTTCATCATCGAAATCAACCACAACGGTCAGGCCGGCTCCAGACCGGCAAATCTGACCAGCAGTTTCTTAAGACCAACCCCGGGAAATTGAACCGTGACTTTCTGTCCGTCACCGGCACCTTCCAGACGACGGACGATGCCGACACCGAATTTAATGTGCCGCACCTTCAGTCCGATGCGCAAACCTTCTTCGGCCTCGGGCACCACATGCACATCGTCGAAAACCTCAACAGCATCGTCCCAGGGGGACGGCTCGATCTGCTCAAAAACCGATGCCAGGTTATGCATGGCCGGCTTTTGCGGGACCGGCGTCTGTTTTTCGCCGCGTAGACGGGAAGGAATTTCACCCAGAAAACGGCTGGGGGGATTGTACTGATAGTCGCCATAGATACGACGGCGGCGGGCATGGGTCAGGTAGAGCTTCTGCATGGCGCGGGTCATGCCGACATAGCAGAGGCGGCGCTCCTCTTCAACGTCATCGCGCTCACCGGCAGCCCGGCCATGGGGAAACATCCCCTCCTCCATGCCGGTGATGAAAACCACGGGGAACTCCAGCCCCTTGGCGGCATGCAGGGTCATCAATGTGACCCGGTCAAGGCTGGTGTCATAGGAATCGAGGTCGGTAACCAGCGCAACCTGCTCAAGATATTCCTGCAGCGAGCTTTCCTTGGACAGATGCTCCTCCATGCCGGCCAGCAACTGTTCGAGGTTTTCCAGCCGGCCCCGGGCTTCTTTTTTATCCGCCTCGGTTATGGCGGACTGTGCTTCTTCGCGCAAAGCGGGAAGATAGCCGGATTCTTCCAGCAGTTCCACAGTTAGCTGCGGGAATGGCACGTCTTCCAGACGCCGGGAAAAATGCTCCATGAGATTGACAAAGGCGGTAACCTTGCCGGCCGCGGCCCCCTTGATGTCACCGCGTTGCAGACACATTCGGCAAGCGGCAAGGAAACCTCCGGCCTGTTCTTCGTAAGCGGCAATGCGCCCGATGGTGACGGCACCAATGCCCCGTGCCGGCACATTGACGATCCGCCGGGCGGAAAGAGAGTCGGCGGGATTGGCGAGAGTTCGCAGATAAGCCAGGGCGTCCTTGATCTCCATGCGCGAGTAAAACTTCACCCCGCCAACCATAATGTACGGCAAACCTTCGCGTACCAGGGTTTCCTCCAGAACGCGGGACTGGGCGTTGGTACGGTAAAACACCGCCACGTCACGCAAATGCCGGCCATTGCTGCGCAGGCGGGAAATCTCGCCAGCGACAAAACGGGCTTCTTCGAGGTCGTCAGGCATCGCCTCGATGCTCAGTGGTTCGCCGACCGGATTGTCCGTCCAAAGGGTCTTGCCCTTGCGGCCCGTGTTACAAGCCACCACCTCACCGGCAGCCTCAAGGATCGTGGCCGAGGACCGGTAGTGCTGTTCCAGTCGAATCACACGGGCACCCGGGAAATCACGTTCGAAATTAAGGATGTTGCCAATCTCGGCGCCACGCCACGCATAAATGGACTGGTCATCGTCACCGACCACGCACAGATGGCGGCCGTCGGCGGCTAATTGGCGGACCATTTCATATTGCACCTGATTGGTATCCTGGAATTCATCGACCAGCAGATGGGCGAATCGGTGGCGGTACGCATCCCGAATGGCGGAATGTTCGCGGAACAGACGCACCGTTTGCAGCAGCAGATCGCCGAAATCAAGGGCGTTGGCCTGCCGCAGGTGTTTCTGGTACAGCGCGTAGACCTGCGCCACCTGCTCGGCACGGTGGTCATGTTCCGGGTATTCTTCCGGCAGCAGCCCGCGATTTTTTGCCTGGTCGATGGCCGTGGCCACCGCGCGGGGCTTGAGTTGCTTGTCGGATATATGCAATTCCGCCAGGCAATCCCGCAGCAGGCGCTGTTGATCCTGATCATCGTAGATGCTGAAGTCGCGTCCATAACCGAGAGCCTCGCCGTCACGACGCAGAATGCGCGCACAGGCAGCATGAAAAGTGCTGATCCACAAGCCGTCGATATTGCCGACCAGACGCTGCAAACGTTCGCGCATTTCAGCTGCGGCCTTGTTGGTAAAAGTCACCGCCAGCACCTGCCAGGGTTCCACCTGCTGCTGCTGAATCAGATAGGCGATGCGGTGGGTCAGGGTGCGGGTCTTGCCCGACCCGGCGCCGGCCAGGATCAGCAGCGGGCCTTCATCGTGCAGAACCGCCTGCCGCTGGCATTCATTGAGGGAGGTCAGCAAATCATTCATCATCGTCCTCCTCCATGGAACGCACCATCAAGGCCCTGTTGTAGGCCGACACCATATCCCGCCGGCTGACAATGCCCAGCAGCCTGCGGCCATTTCGCTCATCGACCACCGGCAATTGCTCGATATTGCGATAACCGATCTTGCGCATGGCCTGATCCAGATTATCCTCGGTGTTGACGGTGATAACATCGAGGGTGGCCAGTTCCTTGACCACCACCAGATCGAGCAGATCCCCTTCGAACACCACGCCCATGAAATCCTGGACCGAAAGGATTCCGGTAAGCTCGCCTTTCTGGTTGACCAGGGGGAAATTGGTATGCCGGGTGGTAGCGATGAAATGATTGAATTGCCGCAAGGTCATGTTTTCCGGAATCGATTCGGGGTCCCGGGTCATCACATCGCCGACCCGCAGCGATTTCATGATATTGCGTTCCTTGCCAGCCTCAAGGCTGATGCCGGCGCGGGACAGCTCGACGGTGTCGAGGCTGTCCTGCTTGAGATGTCTGCTGATGGCGGTGCCCACCACGCAGGACAGCATGATGGGAATGATCAGATTGTAGGAACCGGTCATTTCGAACAACAGGAAAATCGCCGTCATCGGCGCATGGGTCGCCGCCGCGAGAAACGCGCCCATGCCGACCAGCGCATAGGGCCCGGGGGCCGACACCGTGCCGGGGAACAAGAACTGCAGCAGTTTCCCGTAAGCCCCGCCGGTAACGGCGCCGATAAACAGCGAAGGCGCAAAAAGACCACCGGGCAGACCAGAACCCAGCGTAAGGGACGTGGCCACGGCCTTGACCACAATCAGACTGCCCAGCAGCAGCAAAGCGCCGTCACCGAGCAATACCTTTTCGATCACCTCGTACCCGTTGCCGAATATCTGGGGGAAAAAGACGCCGACGAGCCCCACCAGGGCGCCGCCGCATATCGGCTTCACAAGACGGTGCATCTTGAGCGCGGCGAAGCGATCAACGATGCGGTAATGGGCGGTAATGAAGCACACGGCAAGGATCCCCACCAGCAAACCGAGAACCAGATAACCGGCCAGTTCCCAGGGATGGGCCAGCATGTACACCGGGGCACGCAGTGCCGGAAGATTCCCCAGCAAGGCGCGGGAAACAACCGTGGCAATACCGCTGGAGATGACCACGGAAGTAAAACTGGTCAGTTCGAAGGATGACAGCAGCACGATTTCATGTGCGAAAAACACTCCCGCGATGGGAGCGTTGAAAGTCGCCGCAATACCGCCGGCAACGCCGCAGGCCACCAGCAGCTTCAGCCGGTCGCCGCTGACCTTGAAAAATTGGCCGACCTGGCTGCCAATGGCGCCGCCGATCTGCGCAATGGGGCCTTCCTGCCCGGCGGAACCGCCCGCCCCCAAGGTAATGGCGCTGGCAAAGCAGCGGGTGAACATGGTGCGAACGGGGATCTTGGCGCCGCGAAGATTGACCCTTTCCAGAAAATGGGCAAAGCCAAAACGCAATTCTTTGGCAAAAAACAGCCCGAAAGGAAGCATCAGCACTCCCGCGCTGACCGGAAACAGCACCGACCACAAGCGCGCCGTGCTCCAGTGTTCAAAGGAAATATTGAAGAACTGCGTTCCCTGCTCTATCACCAGCCAATGAACCAGGTCGATGCTTTTACGAAAAACAAAGTTGCCGATTCCCGACAGGATGCCAACACCCACGGCAAGTATGGCCATGAAAGTCTGCTCACTGACGCCCAGGCTGGTCATTAAACCCGGGATGCGGCCTCGGAGCCAACTGATTATCCTTGAAACAAATGTTATGTTCGTCATGATGCGTCTCGCAATAATGGCAAGAATACCCGGGACAAGCCGGTCCCGCCGCCCTTTCCGAAAAAGCAGCGTCTCGTGCACCGGCACGGAACAGAACATACTAAAATTTCAACCTGGCTAAATCAACCTTCTTGCCTCAAAAAATCACCATTATCGGAGAACGACCGGACGCAAAACGTCAAAAGGCCGCTTTTGCAGCGGCCTTTTGGAGGATTTCTGGAAGATCACGTCAGCTTTTTTGCAATGCCTGTCCGATGCGACGCCCGAACTCCCGACAGGATGCGAGAGACTCCCGCTCCGGAACGAACTGCACACGCAAGGGCTCCTCGATCATCTGCAGACCCATGCCGGCCAGCATTTCATGCACCATTTTGGGCGCCTCGCCGCTCCATCCGTAGGAACCGAAAGCCGCTCCCAGCTTGTTGCAGGGCTTAAGCCCTTTCAGGTAGGTCAACACATCGGCCAGGGTTGGAAAGATCCCGTTGTTGAGGGTTGGCGAACCGACAATCAGGGCTCCAGCATCAAAGGCGGCCGTTACGATGTCGCTGCGGTGCACGCTGCGGGCATGCATCGGCTGGGCTTTCACACCGGCTTCCTGCAGCCCGGCGACAATCTGCCCGGCCATGGTCTCGGTACTGTGCCACATGGTATCATAAATCACCAGAGCCTCCCGCCCGGGCTGCTGTCTGCACCATTCCAGATAGGCGCCGACGATCTTGCCGGGGTCCCGGCGCCAGATGATGCCGTGGTCGGGGCAGATCATCCTGATGGGCAAGCCCGTGCCGATCAGCTTATCCAGCAGCTTCTGGATCAGTGCCGCGAAGGGCCACAGAATATTGGCGAAATATTTTTTCGCATGGGCCATGATGGCATCGCCGATTTCGTCATCGAAGCGCTCCGGCCCGGCATAATGCTGCCCGAAACCGTCGCTGGAAAAGAGAATCTGCTCTTCCTTGAGATAGCTGAACATGCTGTCCGGCCAGTGGATCATGCGGGTTTCCAGAAACTGCAGCGTCCGGTTGCCAAGGCTCAGCTCCTGACCGTCAGATACCTGCTGCAGATTCAGCCAGTCAGGAAAATGCCTGCGCAGATTTTTCAGCCCCATGCTGGAGCAATACACCGGCTTGTCCCTGCCGATTACTTCCATCAGCTCCGGCAGCCCGCCGGAATGATCCATTTCCGTGTGATTGCTTATAACCAGATCAATTTTTGACGGGTCGACGATCTGCGAAATTTTTTGCAGCAGCTGGTCTGTAAATTCCTTCTTGACCGTATCGATCAGAGCGATCTTTTCGTCGACGACAAGATAGGCATTGTAGGTGGAGCCAAGATCCGTCGAGTAACCGTGAAAATCGCGAATATTCCAATCTGTCGCACCGACTTCGTAAACCCCTTCGGCCAATTTGCGAGGTATCATGTGCTGGTCCTTCCCGTAATAAGCCACACCCGTTGCATCGATACTGAAAGACCCCCGAAAGGAGGTCCGAAAATGAGAAATTCAGCACGGCCCGGCCCTCGTTTGCCGACCGGAACCGTGCCAAAAAACCCTCGTCCCGGTATCAGCCTTCCGGGGCGAAATTAGCCTTGGAAGCACCGCAGATCGGGCACACCCAGTCTCCGGGGATATCAGAAAACGCGGTCCCCGCCGCAATGCCGTTTTCCGGGTCGCCTACCGCGGGGTCGTACACATAGCCGCAGATTTCACACACGTACTTTTGCATGGTTTTTCCTCCTCGGTTTGGTGGTGACGTCTGGATACTGGGATGAGCGGTTCTCCCGGACCGGTTGGGAGAACCGACAGACAGCATCAGAAGGTGCAGACCTCGACCTCGAAAAAGGCCTGGGGATGATCACACACGGGACAGATCCTGGACGCGGCCTTGGCATTGAGCAGATGGCCACAGTTGCGGCATTTCCAGAGCTGTTCGTTGTCCCGCTGAAAAACCGTACCGGCCTCAATCGCCTTGACGATGCGCTCATAACGCTCCTGATGCGCTTTTTCGATGCGGGCGATATTTTCGAACATGCGGGCCAGATCATCAAACCCTTCCTCGCGGGCTTCCTTGGCCATGCGCGGATACATTTCGGTCCATTCTTCATTTTCGCCGGCCGCGGCCGCCTTCAGGTTGGCCATGGTATCGCCGATTCCCTGCAGCGCCTTGAAATGCAGTTTAGCATGTTCCTTTTCGTTGTCCGCGGTCTCCTGGAAAATAGCGGAAATCTTCTCGAATCCTTCCTTTTTGGCCACCGAGGCAAAATAGCTGTACTTGTTGCGGGCCATGGACTCGCCAGCAAAAGCTTCCAACAGGTTCTTTTCGGTCTTGGTACCTTTCAATGCGCTCATTGCATCCCTCTTTTCAGTATGAAAGTTTACGATAATACAGGTCATGGGACCTGTCGGCCAAATTACCTAGTATCCATCCCGAAACTCCGGATGGATACAGCGTAGTTTTCATTTGGAGAAACGAGCAATTTTTCGTTGTGGCAAGGAAATCAAGGGGTTGCGCGGAGGCGTACATCGGTACGCCGCACAAGCAAGCCTGCGGATTGACCCCGCCACGGCGGAAAAGGGCCGTTTCCGGATGAAAACTACCTATCAATGTTGTCCCGCTGGCAGTCCTCACAGAACCCGACCAGCGTCACGGCATAATCGACAATCCTGAAACCATCTTTGGTCACCTCCGGAGGCTGCAATATGCCGAAACTTCTATCCTCATAGTCCATCACCCTGCCGCACCCGAGACAAACCAGGTGAGGATGCATAGAGGTATCGCCATCGAAATGCGCTTTGGAGTCACGGCTGTCGATTTTTCGAACCAGATCAAGCCTAACAAAGGTCTCCAGAACCCGGTAAACAGTGGTTCGGGAAATTCCGGGCAATTGACGGATCAGATCCGCATATAACTGGTCCGCCGTTGGATGATCCCGGCGGGCTGACAGCGCCCGCATTACCGCCAGCCGCTGGGGCGTCAGACTCACTCCCCGCGCCCTGCATGTTGCCATGACTTCCTGCAAATTCTTTTGTTCCGACATAATGACCTCACTGATGGTTGGTACATTATTGCATCTGTCAATTAATGTCAATAGTAATTATCACCGTTTTGATCTTTTTTTGGCCGTCCCGGAGCAAGCTCGGGGCGATTTCGTTTGGTCCCGAAAACGATAAAAACTTGACGCCGGTCAATCCCCGGAAAAGATATTGGGAGTATGGTTGAATCATCCGTGGATCAACGCAGCGAGCACAACCTGACAATCAGCAACCGGCGAGCCTCCTCCGGGCGGAGCGTAACCTCCGCGCTCTGCCCGCTTTTTTATCTCGCCGGTCCATGCATCCGCAAACAAAAGGAGTATGCCATGGAAATCATAACGCTTGAGGCGGCATCGAAAGTACCGGTTCCCTTCGATGCGCGCATCATGCACAACAGCGGTCCCGTCGAAGTCATTCATATTCTGCTGCGGCCCGGCGAAACCGTGCCCCTGCACGACAATCCTTTCGACGTTCTGTTTTATGTCCTGGAAGGCCGCGGAGAACTGACGATCGAGGATGAAGTCCAACAGGTTGGCGGCGACAGCCTTATAGAGATCCGCACGGGCACCCTGCGCGGATGGAAAAACACCGGCACCGAACCGGTGCGCCTGCTGGTCATCAAAATGACCGGCACCAAATTCTGACAATTTTGTGCAAAACAGCCCGCAAATGCCCGTTCAATGCGGGCTGTTTTGTTTTATCGCAAGACACACCCCATACAACCAGCAGGCGCTCGATTTTTCCAACGACAACAAGAAAAACCCCGATTGACGCCAGAATCTTCGAAAGAGCCAGGTGCGCACATCGGCGCTGCGACCGGCCGCGAATTTTCCTGATGACTTTTGGGAAGAAATTCTATAAAAAGAAGAGTAGTTTGAAGGGTGCCATTCGCAATCGATCGGGGACCGCCGGACAGAGGGATTCTGGCGAATGCCCCCACGACCCGCTCTGGATCTGCCTATATGAAGAAATCTCTACTCTGGATAATTGCATTCTGTTTCTGGACATCGGCCGCCGTGGCCGAGCCCGCCGCGGTTGACTCCGCCAGGGTCTATTCCATTCAACTGTTTGCCTATTCACGGCAGCCTGCTGCGGACGGCGCTGTGGAATCGCTGAAAAGCAAGGGTCTTGACGCTTATGTGACGACCAATCAGCGCGGCCTGTTTGTCGTTAGAACCGGCAGCCATGGCTCGCGCCTGGAAGCCAGACAAGCGGCGGAGCAACTGCAGAAAAACAAGCTCATCGGCAGCTTCCTGATTGTTTCAGGCCGCGCCCCGGACAATGCGGAGGTTGCTGCCCGGACAAGCGAAATTCCCACAGCCGAGGTCAACAAGACCGTCTCCACAGCGCAAGCGCCTGCCGCGGCCGCACAAGAAACCGCGACAGTCCCCCGCGTTGCCACCGATCCGGGCACCGGGACGCCCAAATCGACGGCAGACACCGGCACGCAGGCCGTCGCTGATAAAAAGTCCGCAGGATCTCAAATGATTGCCGCGCTGGAAGCCATGGCACATCAACCCATAGCTCCGCAACCGCCCGGATTCCGCGCCGCCCGGATCGCCCTGGATTTTCTGGGCGTAAAGTATCGCTGGGGCGGCATGTCCGTCGAGACCGGCATGGACTGCAGCGGCTTCGTAAAAACCGTTTACGCGCTGTGCGGCATCAACCTGCCACGCACCTCCGCCGAACAGTACCGGCAGGGCGAACCGGTGGCACGCAACGAGTTGAGTCCTGGAGATATGGTCTTTTTCGGCAACAACAAGCGTGTCAACCATGTCGGCATTTACCTTGGCGAAGGCAAATTCATTCATGCGCCGCGTTCACGCAAAACCATCCGGATCTCAAACCTGGAGGAAAGTTCCCTGCGCAAAAAATTTCTAGGTGCACGCCGCCTGCTTTTCAACGACAAGTAACGCGGTCTCGGCCTGCTGTCATGGATCATCCCGTCACTTAACCGGGCCTGCCTGCCTATCCGCACGCGGGCCCGTTGTTTTTCCAAAAATCCTACTGCACCCGCGGCATTGCCTCCCACCAGCGCTTCTGAAAACGATAGAAGGACATGGAACGGCACTGCCGAGCTGATTCTTAACCTCAAGCCAGGACTCACAAGGAGCCATGATTCCCTATAGCGCAATCCTGACCGAAATCGCCATTCCCGTTTTCATCATGCTGGCACTGGAACGCTTTGCCGTCTATTTCTTTCTCCGGACTCCCCGCCAGGTCGCATGGGTGCGACGACACAGATGGCTGCACCCCAATGCCATCAGCCGCGCTCGGTATCCCATGGGTTTCGTATCGGCAATCCTCCTGCATCTGGGTTATCCACAATGGTGCTTTCTGTTTTTTACCTTCTGGATGATCACCGACATTACCGACGGCGACATCGCCCGAAAATGCGATCTGAATACGGAAGAAGGCGCTACCATCGACCCCCTCTCCGATAAACTGATGTACGCTCCCATGCTCGTCTACCTTGCCTGGAGGGGGGCGCTCAATCCGATGCTGGTGTTTGTTTTTCTGGCTTTCGACATCACCGGGCAAGCCTCTCGGCGTTTTATCAAGGTCAAAGCCGCCAACCTCTTCGGCAAGGCCAAAACCTTCATGGTGGTCGTGCTGCTGATCGTTGTCGGCCTGGAATGGATTTACGGCCCCCTTCCAATCCTCGGACGTTCCATTTACCCGTTGATGGCTATCTGTGCGGGATTGGCCTTCTGCTCCACCTTTTTCAAAGTCATTCCCAACTACTGGTACGCCAACATTCTCAGCATTCTCAACCTGGTATGCGGCCTTGCCGGCTGCTGGGTCGTTCTGAGCGGCAAGCCGGCGGTCTATGCCCTTGGGCTGGTGTTCCTCGGCCAGTTTCTGGATCTGTTCGACGGCCGCGCCGCCGAACGCTGGGGGTCCACCCCTCGCGGCGAAATTTTTGACGATGTCGCCGACGGAACCAGCTTTGGCCTGACGGTAGGTCTGATTGTCGTGGTTTCCTTCACCAAGCTCTGGTTAGGCCTGCTGCTCGGCGGTTTTTACCTTTTTGCCGTAATCTACCGACTGATCCGGTTTGTTGTGGAAAAACGCCGTAAAGGCGTAGCCGGAGGCGTTGCGAGCTTCGCCGGTCTGCCGTCCCCGGCAGGCGCCTTGATGGCCGGCACTGCATGCGTGCTGGTTCCCAGCCAGCCCGTGGTCGGCGTTATCGTAGCCATCACCTCGCTGCTGATGATTTCGCGCGTGCCTTACCCCCATTTCGGGCGCGCCATTTTACCCAGAGTTCCCAAAATCGTCAGAGTTCTGGTTCTTGGCGCATTTCTGTTTCTGCTGGCGCTCGGAGTGCGTCGCGACCAGTATCTGATCCCGCTGCTCATCGCCTTTGCAGCCGATACCATATACCTCGTTTCACCGCTGTTTCGCCGTCAATCCGGAAATGCCGACTGAGCCGGGCGTTCTGACCAAAACAAACCGGCAGTTGCAATGACAGTGACTGCGGCGCGTCCCGGTATTTTGACCAGCCATCATGCAAAAAGGGCCCGACCTTTTTTCAAGGCGGGCCCTTTTGCATGTTCTTCGCGCGATTACCGGCAGGCGCAAGACCCGCAATGGCATGCAGCTAAACCTTTTTAACAAATTCCGATTTCAGTTTCATGGCGCCAATGCCGTCAATTTTGCAGTCGATATCATGATCCCCTTCGACCAGACGAATGTTCCGGACCTTGGTGCCTACCTTGACTACCATGGAAGAGCCTTTGACCTTCAGATCCTTGATGACCGTTACCGCATCGCCATCGACAAGGACATTGCCATGGGCATCCCGAACAATTTTTTCCTGAACTTCGTTTACAGCCGCATGCTGCCGCGGCCATTCGTGGTGGCACTCGGGACATACATACAAAGGACCATCTTCGTAGGTATATTCAGAACCGCACACGGGGCACTTGGGAAAATCACTCATTATATCTATCATCCTTGATGCTTAAGCCAAAAGAGCCGGGTTTACCGCGAACCCCCCCGGGGGAAATATACAAATGCCGTAAAAGCAGACCAACCCTAGAGCATTTCATTCCAAAAAGCAACCCGACACCACAAACAGCTCAACCTCCGGTTTTGACCTGATGCCTCCGTTTTTGGCAGCTGAACACCGCTGCCTGATCCTCCTAGGTTTTCATGAATCCAACAAATATAAATATAAAGCCCGCGCCGGTTACGGAGCGGGCTTCGTTTCATTCCTCTGGGCAATGGGGCTGCGCCCCTGGTTATCAAAGTTTTTGAACGTTTGCCGCCTGGGGTCCCTTCGGCCCCTTGACAACCTCAAAACTGACCCGGTCCCCTTCCGCCAGGGACTTGAAACCTTCCCCCGTAATTGCAGAAAAATGGACAAACACATCCGGTCCATTGTCCTGCTGAATAAAACCGAAACCTTTGGCGTCATTAAACCATTTCACCGTACCTTCTGCCATTACCGTTTCTCCTTTTTCTCGCTGTCCGAGTCTTCTGGATGGTACAAACCGATGCACAAACAAACCACCAAGGAACATACCCTTGTCATATTTCTAATGGACTTCTGTCATTAGTCAATACTCCGGGCAAGGAAAAAGTGCATGT
>NZ_JBFWJQ010000060.1:0-14422 GCF_050253115.1 Syntrophotalea sp. | reverse complement strand
CGTATTCTTCCAGGCTGTTACCAAAGAAATTGACGATCACCGGTGTGCGAAACTGCCGCAGAAACGGCATTTTTTCCCTAATGAAAACATCAACGCCGACATTCTGCAAGCCGATGGCGTTCAGCATGCCGCTGGTCGTTTCAGCGATGCGCGGCGTGGGATTGCCGGCCTTGGGATGCAGGGAAAGCCCCTTGGTCACGATAGCGCCAAGTTCATCAAGGTCGAAAAACGGCGCGTATTCCTGACCATAGCCGAAGGTTCCGGAAGCGGGCATGACGGGGTTTTTAAGCCGCAGGCCGGCAATTTCCACTGCCAGACCGGGCTTCCTGCCGCATACGGGAGCGTTTTCGTTCATGCCCGTTCCTCCTCGCAGCCGCAATCCTCATGCCCCGCTTCGAGCTTGTCCCATTCAAGTTGCTCGGAACGGAATACCGGACCTTCCTTGCAGGTACACAGATAATGGGGATCGGCCTCGCTATGTCCGGCCCCCTTGACCACGCACCCGAGGCAGGCTCCGACGCCGCAGGCCATGAACGCCTCCAGCGAAACCTGCAGCGGAGCTCGATGCGCGCTGCACAGATCGTGCACGGCGCGCAGCATCGGCATCGGACCGCAGGCATAAATCGCGGCGCCGGGAAATTTTTCGAGTTTGCGCCGCAGCACGTCGGTCACCAGGCCTTCCTCGCCCAGCGAACCGTCATCTGTCGATACATAGGTCGCCACGCCCAGCCGTTCAAATTCGGTCACGGCGAGAATGTCGTCCCGGCAACGCCCCCCCATGAGCAGCCGCACCCGGCCGGTTTTGACCAGTTGCCGCGCCAGCATGTACAGGGGCACCAGGCCGATGCCGCCGCCGACCAGGATCTGTTCGGCGGCTGGCTGCATATCAAAACCGTTGCCCAGCGGCCCCAGCAGTTCGACCCTGTCGCCCCGATGCAGGTCCCGAAGCAGTGCCGTACCGCTGCCGACCACCTTGTAGAGGATCTCCACATATTCCTTGTCCGGCAGGCCCTGGCAATCAGCCGGCAAAAAACCGGTACGGAAAATGCCGAAAGGCCGCCGCAACAGCGGCTCCAGACCGTTACCGATACGAACCATGACGAACTGGCCCGGTTTGGCGGTCGCCACAAAACCGGGAGCCAGAATCCGCATGCGAAAATAACCCGGCGACAACTCCAGGTTGGAAATGATGGATGTATGAAAATTTTGCATAAAACCGTTCCGTCGTTGGAAAAATTGGCTATATTTGTCTTTATTGTGCGGCCTGCGCGGAAGCCCTCGCCTCCAACCTCTCAATCGCCGCGCATCTTCCGTTCCATGAGTATGGCGTCTTCGCCATCGGCGTAATAATTCGCCCGCCGCCCGATAGTTTCGAAACCGCGGGTCCGATACATGTGAATGGCCCCGTGATTGCCGGCCCGCACTTCGAGAAAGGCGCGCTCGCACCCCTTCTGGCAAGCGCGGCGAACCGTGTATTCAAGCAGCATTCCACCCAGGCCGCGGCGGCGGCATGCGGGATCTACGGCAATGTTGAGAATATGCAGTTCATCGCAAACATGCCAGCAGCAGGCATAACCGACGATCCGCCCGGCCATGCACAACAGGTCGATAAAAGCGTGGGGCCTGCAAAGTTCTTCTTCGAAAAGCCGCGCGGACCACGGATTGACATGGCAGCGCCGTTCAAGCTCGACCACCGCCGCAAGATCGTCCACCGCCATGGAACGGATGGAATAGGTCTCCGATGCTGGGCCCGGCACACGACATCCTTTCAGACTTTCACGCGGTTTCGTCAAAAACAGACCGAACGGAAGCCACCCGGTCGGGAAAAACGGCCTGTTCGGCCGCACAGGGTCCGCCGATGGCAAAAGCGTACACATTTCGCAGATGATAAAGCACCGGCGCGGGTCTGTAAAGAGTCAAGCCTTCCCGCCACATGGGACTTTGGCGTTGACAACCTAAAAAGGTTGTTTTACAAATGGGCGTCACACTTTTTGCCATAGAGAAGAAGAGAGGTTCCTTTGAGCGGCCCCAAGAAAATGACCTATAAAGACGCCGGCGTCGATATCGATGCCGGCAACCGTTTCGTCCAGCTGATCAAACCCCTGGTGAAAGCTACCTCGCGTCCCGAGGTGCTGACCGATATCGGCGGTTTTGGCGGCCTGTTTTCCCTGCATGCCGACAAATATCAGAAACCGACACTGGTCGCCTCCACCGACGGCGTCGGTACCAAGCTCAAGCTGGCGTTCATGATGGACAAGCATGATACCGTCGGCATCGACCTGGTGGCCATGTGCGTCAACGATATCGTGGTTCAGGGCGCCGAGCCGCTGTTTTTCCTCGACTACCTGGCGACCGGCAAACTCTCTCCGGAAAAAGCCCAGGATATCGTAAAGGGCATCGCCGAGGGCTGCATTCAGGCAGGCTGTGCCCTGATAGGCGGCGAAACGGCTGAAATGCCGGGTTTTTACAGTGAAGGCGAATACGATCTGGCCGGATTCACCGTCGGCATCGTGGACAATAGCAGCATTATCGACGGCTCTACCATTACCGTCGGCGACCGTCTCATCGGCCTGGCCTCCAGCGGCCTGCATTCCAACGGCTATTCCCTGGCGCGCAAGGTGCTGTTCGAACATCTCGGGCTGAGCGTTGACTCCAGGGTGGAAGAACTTGAACGACCGCTCGGCGAGGAACTGCTTACACCGACCCGCATCTACGTCAAAACCATCCTCAATCTGCTGCGCGACTTCCAGATCAAGGGCATGGCTCACATCACCGGCGGCGGCCTGGTGGAAAACGTGCCCCGCATGATGCCGAAAAACTGCCAGGCAATTATCCGCAAGGACAGCTGGCCCAAGCAGCCCATCTTCGAATTGCTGCGCAAAGCCGGCAATATCGACGAAGAGGAGATGTACCGCACCCTCAACTACGGCATCGGCATGGTGCTGGTCGTGCCCGAAGCGGAAGTCGAGGAAATCATGGTGCGCCTCACCGGTCTGAAGGAAAACGCTTTTGTGATCGGCGAGATCGCCAAGAGTGCCGAAGACGGCGAACCGACCGTTGTACTGGTTTGACATGCGGCGCCGGTGTCGATGCGGGACAGGAAAACAGCATGAATAAAAAGCTGCGCCTCGGGGTGCTCGCATCCGGCGGCGGCACCAACCTTCAGGCCATTATCGACCGTTGCCGGGAGGGCAAGCTGGCGGCTGAAGTCGTCCTGGTTCTGAGCAACAAACCGCAGGCCGGCGCTCTGCAGCGTGCACGTAGCTGCGGCATTCCGGCGGTGGTTGTCGACCACCGACACTGCCCTGACCGCGAAGCATTTGACCGGCGGATGGTGGATGCCCTGCGCCAGGCCGAGGTCGACCTGGTGATCCTGGCCGGCTTCATGCGCATCCTGACCCCGGTGTTTCTGAGCGCGTTCCCCCAACGCATCATGAATATCCACCCTGGCCTGCTGCCCGCTTTCCCCGGCATCGACGCGCAGCGGCAGGCGCTTGAATACGGCGTCAAACTCGCCGGATGCACCGTACATTTCGTCGATCCGGGCGTCGATACCGGTCCGATCATCATTCAGGCCGCCGTTCCCGTACTCGACGATGACGATGAATCGAGCCTGGCCCGACGCATTCTCGAGCAGGAACATCGCATCTACCCCCGCGCCATTCAGCTGTATGCCGAAGGGCGGTTGCGCATCGAAGGACGCCGCGTGCGCATCGACCAGAAGGTTGCTGATAAAACGGCGCTGGCCAGTCCAGCCATCCCGTAAGTTCCGCGTCGCCTTTCTATCCGGTCTGCGAGAAACCATGAAGCCACAAGCCATTCTGGTCAGCGCCTGCCTGCTCGGCCTTCCGACCCGCTATGACGGCAGAGCCAAGCATAACCAAAAGGCGCTGGATTACCTGAGACAGTGCGGCATGATTCCCGTGCCGGTGTGCCCGGAGCAACTGGCCGGACTGGCAACCCCGCGGCCCATGACGTTTTTTGCCTGCGGCGACGGCACGGATGTGCTCGATGGTTCGGGAAACCTGATAAACGAAAACCGGATTGAAATGAGCCGGTTGTTTATCCAGGGAGCGACCCGGACTCTGGAAATCGCCCGCCTGGCGGGCTGCCAGCAGGCGCTATTCAAGGACGGCAGTCCTTCCTGCGGCGTTCACCGTATCTGCCGGAACGGCGCTCGGGTCGCCGGCAAAGGGGTGACGAGCGCACTGCTGCAACGCAGCGGCCTGCGTGTTTTTAGCGAGGAAGACCTTTGAGATGAAGCGGCTCGAACCGCGAGCCGGATTACGCATGCAGACGCTGCCCTGCTCTGACCGCGCCTTGCTACGGCCGACGACAGCATAAAAAGAGGTTGCAATACGCGGCCCTACATGGTACATATAGCCGCTCTAAATTTCCAGGAGGTAAGAACATGTCCAGAGTATGCGATATCTGTGGTAAAAAACCGACCACTGGCAATAATGTCAGCCATGCGCAGAACAAGACCCGCAAGGTTTGGTATCCGAATCTCCAGAAAATCCGGGCCCTGCACAAAGGCAAAGTGCAGTCCATCAAGGTCTGCACGCGCTGTTTGCGTTCCGGTGCGGTGACCAAGGCCGTTTAATCCGGACCTTGCGATAATCGGATCTTGAAAGGGGAAGCCGTCCGGCTTCCCCTTTCGCATTCATGCTCAAATCAACATTGGCCTCCCCGGTGGCTTACAGCCCCGCGTAGGCGATCCCCTCGATTTCAATCCGCACCTTTTTCGGCAGAGCCGCCACCTGCACCGTGGACCGAGCCGGCGCCAGATCACCGAAATATCCCGCATAAACCCGATTTATGACTTCGAAATCCGCCATGTCAGCCAAAATCACGGTGGTCTTGACAACTTTGTCAAAACCAAGTCCCGCCGCGGACAGTACCGCACCGATATTTTGCAGAACCTGACGGGCCTGCGCTTCCGCATCCTGCCCGACCACCCGTCCGGAGGCGGGGTCGAGGGGGATCTGGCCTGAAAAAAACAGGTAATCACCGGCGCGCACCGCCTGGGAATAGGGTCCTGCGGCGGCCGGTGCCTGGGATGTCGCGATGGCCTGGATGCTCATGGTCATATCTCCTCGCTGAAAGGTCAGTGCCGCAATCGCTCTACCTGATAAACCCCCTTGACCTGATGCAGAGCATTGATCACACGGTTGAGATGTTCGACGTCGACGACTTCAACCGCAAAAACGATCATACTTTTGTGGGTCCTGGTGCGCTGCACGGTGGCGCTGGCAATATTCGCTTCGCAAGCGCTGATGGCATTGCTGACGCTGGCCAGCACCCCCTTGCGGTCTTCGGTTGCAAGACGAATGCGGGCCGTGTGTGGCGCTTTTTTCTTAATATCCCATTCAACCTCGACCCGCCGTTCCGCATCGCTTTCCAGGACGCTGGGGCAATCGACCGTATGCACGGTAATTCCGCGACCACGGGTAATGAAACCGACCACCGGATCGCCGGGAAGCGGGTTGCAGCACTTCGCGAAACGCACCATGATATCGCCAATGCCCTGGATCTTGATGGCGCTCGATGGCTTTTTGGCCGGCGCCCCGGTCTCCGTGACCGCCCTTGCCTTTTCTTCCGTTTCGGGATGCAGCTTTCCAACGGGAACGACCCGACTGACAATCTGCCCCAAGGGAACCTTGCCGTAGCCTATGCCCGCAAGCAGATCGCTGGACGTATGATAGCCAAGATCCTGCAAGCACTGCGCGAACTCCCTGGAGGCCAGGACTTTCTTGAGACTGCAGCCGAATTTGCGCAGGCGTTTTTCAAGAAGCTCCTTGCCGAGCTCGATGCTCTTCTCCCGCTGCTGGGTCTTGACCCAGTGCCGGATCTTGCTGGCCGCCCGCGAGGTGACGACAAACTTAAGCCAATCCTTGCTCGGCGTCTGGTTCGGCGAGGTAACCACCTCCACCACATCGCCGTTGCTCAGCGGCGTCTTCAGCGGCACCAGCTTGCCGTTGACCCTGGCGCCCACGCAACGGTTGCCGACTTCGGTGTGCACGCTGTAGGCAAAATCGATGGGCGTCGCCCCCCGGGGAAACGCCTTGACCTCCCCCCTGGGGGTAAAAACATAGACCTCCTCGGAGAACAGATCGACCTTGACGGAGCCGACAAATTCATGGGAATCGGCGAATTCCTGCTGGGAATCCAGCATCTGCCGCAGCCAGCCGAACTGCCTCTCGTCCTTGGTCACAATACTTTGGCCGCCGCGGCCTTCCTTGTATTTCCAGTGGGCGGCGATACCTTCCTCGGCGACCCGGTGCATGTCCTCGGTGCGAATCTGCACCTCCATGCGCTCTCCGTAGGGACCGATGACCGTAGTGTGCAGGGACTGGTACAAATTCGCCTTGGGCATGGCGATATAGTCCTTGAAGCGGCTGGCGATCGGTTTCCAGGCAGCATGGATCACGCCGAGCATGGCATAGCAATCCCGCACATCCCCGACGATAACGCGAAAGGCGATAAGGTCATAAACCTGCTCGAACTCGATCCCCTGGCGCTGCATCTTGCGCCAGATGGAATACAGGTGCTTCTGGCGGCCGTAACATTCCCCTTCGATGCCATTCTCGCGCATCTTGTCACACAACTGCTTGCGCACTTCCTCGACGTAGCCGGCGCGATCCTTGCGCCGCTGCGTCACTTTGGAGTGCAGATCGCAATACACCTCCGGCAGAACGTAGCGCAGAGACAGGTCCTCGAGTTCGCACTTCATCCAGCTGATACCGAGGCGATTGGCCAGCGGCGCATAGATATCGAGGGTCTCCTGGGCGATACGCCGCTGCTCCTCGGCACTCCTGCCCTCAAGTGTGCGCATGTCGTGCAGACGCTCGGCAAGCTTGACCAGTATCACGCGGATGTCGCTGGCCATCGCCAGCAGCATCTTGCGAAAATTCTCCGCCTGCTGCTCTTCGCTGGTAATAAAAGAGATACGCCCGAGTTTGGTGAGGCTCTGCACCAGTTCTACGACATCCGCACCAAAAACAGCTTGCAGCTCATTGATATCCGCCAGCTCCTGCTGCAGAATATCGTGCAGCAGACCGGTGATAATGGTGGCGACGTCCATCTTGAGACAGGTCAGGATAAAGGCAATTTCGAGGCTGTGGCCCAGATAGGGTTCACCCGAAACGCGGGATTTACCCCGATGCACCTTGGCGCTGTACACATAGGCCTTGCGCAATGCATCGACATCGGCGCGGGGATTGTACGTCAGAACGTTTTCGATGATCTGGTCAAGACGAAGCATGGCGATTCCACCGGCGAAGGCGCCGGCACCCTGGTAAAGAAGGCGCGAGGAAGCTTGAAGAGTATGCGCGAGTAAAAAACAAGGCCGGGCACTGTGCGCCCGGCCTTGTGTCTTGCATGCCGTGGGGCCGGCATCTCACAATCGCAGCCTGCGGGTTTTATCCCTGCCAGGCCAGAAGATCCGGAACATAACCGACCACGGCCCCCAAAGGGTCGGTTCCGCAGTCGTGGCAATTCTGCGGGATGTCAGCCCTTCCGGGTAGGAATTTCGTAATCGACCTTGCCGGCGGCGATTTCGCGCAGGCAAAGAACGATTTTTTTGTTATTGGACTTGTTTTCGATAAGCGGTTGCCCCCCTTTGTATAGCTGCTTGGTGCGCTTGGAGGCAACCATAACCAGCAGAAAACGATTGGGGATCTGCTGGAGGCAATCTTCGACAGTTATTCTCGCCATAAAACTGTTTATCCTTCCATGGTAATATTTCGTGAAAAAACGCCGCCCGGCGGCGATCCGTCAGAATTCCTGCTTG
Source organism: Syntrophotalea sp. (assembly GCF_050253115.1). Classification (NCBI taxonomy): domain Bacteria; kingdom Pseudomonadati; phylum Thermodesulfobacteriota; class Desulfuromonadia; order Desulfuromonadales; family Syntrophotaleaceae; genus Syntrophotalea; species Syntrophotalea sp. The sequence continues at coordinate 6,630 of NZ_JBFWJQ010000060.1, read as the reverse complement.
TCGATCCCGAACTGCTGAACCACACTATCCCTGGTTCGCCCGGTGCGGCAGCCCTCGGCCAGAATGATGCCTTTCAGCTCTTCCGAGGCACGCGACAAATCGTCGTTGACGACAAGATAATCATACCAGACCAGTTCCCGCATTTCACGACGGGCATTGGCAAGACGCCTTCCTATCACTTCGGGGGTATCGGTATTGCGGCCGCGCAAGCGTCGCTCCAGCTCCTCGAAGGTCGGCGGCAGGATAAAAATAAAAACGCCGTCCGGGCAGCTGCGTTTCAACTGAGCGGCCCCCTGACAGTCAATATCCAGAAGAACGTCCCGCCCCTGGTCTCGCGCTTCCTGCAAGGTGGCCAGCGCCGTTCCGTAGCAGTTGCCGTGGACCCTGGCCCATTCGGCGAAAGCCCCGTCGGCCACCATGGTATCGAAGCAATCCTGGCTGACGAAATGGTAATCGATACCGTCCGTTTCACCGTCTCGTTTCGGACGGGTGGTGAAGGACACAGAGTGCCGCATATCAGGAAAAATGTCAACAATCCGCCGGCATAAAGAGGTTTTGCCGGCACCGGACGGCGCGGATATGACAAACAGAATGCCACTACGTTTCATGGAACGACTCCACAACCGGGCAAGCAGGGCATGCCCGGGAAGGTTATTCGATATTCTGAACCTGCTCACGGATTTTTTCCAGGTCGGCCTTCATGGCCACAACGACCCGCGTAAGCTGCAGATCATTGGATTTGGATCCCATGGTGTTGGTTTCCCGGTTCATTTCCTGGAGAATGAAATCCATCTGCCGCCCCACGGCCTCCTCGACACTGAACAACCCCCGAAACTGCTCGATATGGCTTGAAAAACGGGCCAGTTCCTCGCTGATATCGCAACGATCGGCAAATACCGCGACCTCCTGGGCAACCCGCTGGGGATCGACGTCAAAACCGTTCTCCAGTCGCGCCAGACGTTCCATAAGCTTTTCCCGCCATTCCAGCGGCACCTGGGGCGCCCGCTCGCGAGCTGTCGCGAGCAGCGCCTCGATATGCGCAAGATGCTCTTCCATATCGTGGCGGGTTGCGGTGCCCTCGGTCTGCCGCATCTGTTCCATGGCCGACAGGGCTTTTGCCAGGGCTTCGCCTACACAGCCGATAACCGCCTCTTCTCCGGGGTCAGCTTCGGCGATGGTAATGACGTCCTTTTGTCCGGCCAGCAGATCGACGGTGATATCCCCTTCGAGATCGAATTCCGCCCGCATCTGCCGGAACAATACCATATAAGCCGCCGCCAGTTCCTTGTTGAGCACGGGCATGCGGGCCGCACAGGCATTGTTATCGACATTGATGAAGACATCGATTTTCCCCCGTTTGAGACGCTCGCCAACCTGCTTTTTTATCTCCGACTCACAACCGAGAAGAAAACGTGGCGCCTTCACGGAAATATCGGCGTAACGATGGTTGACGGATTTGATCTCCACCGTCAGCGCGATACCGTCAGCGGTCGCCTGCCCTTTGCCGTACCCTGTCATGCTTTTTATCATGAACAGTCCTTTCCAAAGATCGAATCAGGCGGTGACCCTGCGCTCACCATCCTGCCGTAAAATGAAATCGACCGCTTCCACCAGACTCGGGAATCGCTGGATGGAAGGAGCCACAAGTTTGTCCGTTTCGGCACCGTAACCCGTCATCACCAGCAATGGAACGCAACCGGCGCGCGTTCCGGCCTCCATATCGGCGGGTTTGTCGCCAACCATGAACGACCCCTCAAGATCGATGTGCAACTGCGCCGCGGCCTTAAACAGCAGGCCGGGCTGCCCCTTGCGGCAATCGCAGTCCCGAGGCAGCGCGCCCTGCCCGTGTTCCGGATGGTGGGGGCAGACATAAAACCCGTCGATATGGGCCCGGACATCCGCCAGTTGCCGCTGCACATAAGCATGCAGGGCCTCGACATCGGATAAATCGAAATAGCCCCGCGCCACCCCCGACTGGTTGGTCACCACCACCACCAGATAGCCGACCTGGTTCAGGCGTGCGATGGCCTGCGGCACACCGGCGATGAAGGCGAAGTCTTCCGGCCGGTACAGGTAGTGCCGCTCTTCATTGATGGTGCCGTCGCGATCGAGGAATACCGCCCTGCGCAGGACCCGTTGACTCTCAGCCCTGCTCATAGCGGTCCAGGATCCGTTCGATGATGTTGGTGGTGGAACGCCCGTCGACCAGATCGATGAGTTCCACCCGCCCGCCGTAACTCTCCACAAGATCCCGGCCGACCACGGTTTCCGGCGTGTAATCTCCCCCCTTGACCAGAATATCGGGGCGCAGCATGCCGATCAGTGCCAGGGGCGTGTCCTCGTCGAATACCACCACATAATCGATGCAGCTCAACGCCGCCAGGATGTGGGCGCGCTCCTGTTCGCTGATAAGGGGGCGGTTGGGGCCTTTCAGTCGCCGGATGGAAGCATCGGAGTTCAGGCCCAGCACCAGCAGGTCACCGAGACGACGCGCCTGCTGCAGATATTTGACGTGGCCAACATGCAGCAGGTCGAAACAGCCATTGGTAAAGACGATGGTCTTGCCGCGCCGGCGTTCAGCCGCGAGGACATCGCGCAACGATTCCCGCAGCCGGATTTTGGTATCGTATTCCAGGGCATTGTGCGCCAGCGCTTCGCGGATTTCCTCGACGTTGACGGTGGAGGTGCCAACCTTGCCCACCACGATCCCCGCGCCGATATTGGCCAGCACCGCCGCTTCGCTGACCGGCAATCCCCCGGCCAGGCCAAGACCGACCAGGGACAGCACCGTATCGCCGGCCCCGGTCACATCATACACTTCCCGCGCCTGCGTCGGCAGGTGCACTTCCTCCTGATTGCGGAAAAAGATGGAGATCCCCTCCTCGCTGCGGGTGACCATCAACGTCTGCAGATCGATGCGTTCCATCAGGGTGCGGGCGGCAAGCCGCAGGCTATCTTCATCGACGATGGCGACACCTGACGCGACCTCGGTTTCCTTGCGATTGGGGGTCAGCAGGGTGGCACCGCGATATTTGCCGTAGTCGTTGCCCTTGGGATCGATGACCACCGGGATGCCTTTTTGCTTGCCGACGGCGATGACCGCCTGCAGCAGACCCTCGGTCAGAACCCCCTTGAGGTAATCGGACACCAGGATGACGTCGAAGCGATCGGCGTTGTCGCGCACGAAGGCCGCCAGAGACGCTTCCTGCTGCGCGTCGATGGGCGCGCGGCTCTCCCGGTCGAAACGCATCATCTGCTGCCCCGAGGCAAGAATTCGGGTCTTGCGGCTGGTGGTGCGCTTGCCGTCGAAAAGCAGCCCCTCGGTGCCGACCCGTTTTTCTTCCAGACGGCGGTGCAAAAGCAGCCCGTCATGCCCTTCCCCCAGCACGCTCGCGACATGTACCTGGCATCCCAGGGTGACAAGGTTGTTGATGACGTTGCCGGCCCCGCCGAGGCGCAGGTCTTCTCGCAGGATGTCCACCACCTGCACCGGCGCCTCGGGAGAAATCCGCTCGGTGCGTCCCCACAGGTACTCATCCAGCATCAGATCGCCGATCACCAGCGCGCGGATGCCGCTCAATCTGCCAAGCAGAGTTTCCATGGCCGATCTATTCATAAAATTATCCAATGTCCCCTGTATCTGTAAGGCAGTTCTCAATTCAGAAAAAATGAAACCGGCCAACGGGGCCGGTATCGTGTCTGCCAATATCCGCCACCAGGATGCAACGGCTGATTGCATCCGGCAACGTTTGTTTTCCGCTTCCGCAACAAACACGTGTCGCGCATCATATCCCAGATTTCTTTCGCGGGCAATATGCGGCTGAAAAACATCGCCTGGTCTGCGTTCCGTTGTGAAAAACCCTGGCCAGACCCTCAGATGCAATCGTCCACCCGGCGACCGGGATTGGCGCGGACAATGCGGGCATGCTCCTCACAGCTCACCCGGCTGCCTGCATCGAGCCAGTTCCGCCAGGTGGAGATGAGCAGGTCCAGATACCCCACCCCGTCGTTACGTTTACGCCGCAGATCCCGTATGAAATGCTCGAGATCGCGATAGGCGCGCGTGTAGTCAAAGGATCGTCTCTGCCTGAAACAGTCCAGATCCACCAGCAGCAATGCGCCATTGGGGCGCACCAGGATATTGTTCCAGTTGGTGTCCCCGTGGAGACATCGGGATCTGTGCACCCGGGCCAGCAATTGCGCACTGCGAATAATGATACGGCGTCTCTCGTGCGGCTTCAACTCCGGCCATACCGTCATCAGCGGCCGCCCGTCGCTGCAGAATTCAGACACCAGGTAGGATTCCTTTAAAATCCGGAAAGTGCGTTTTTCCATCACCATCAGGGGCTGGGCGGTCGGCAGGCTGCGTGCTGCGCACTGCCATCCGGCAAGCCAGGCAGCCAACGCCTTGGAGCGCAAAAACAGATATTTGACCTGGTACCTCAACCCCGGAAGGCGATAACGTTTGACAAAATACTGGTGCCCGCCGACTTCGATTCTGGCGGCCGAGCATCCGGAACCCCTGCCCGCCATGGCCAGGCCAGCCCGGAAAGTGGCGGCGGGTTCCGCAAGCATGCTTTGCTGAAGGCGCAATGCCTCGTCGCACCGCCGTCTCCAGATGCGCCAGTTTTCGTGGCGCAGGACGGCAAACCAAGCATTGTTGCCAAGACTCAAACGTGCCTTGCGACGCCAGTAGCGCCGGGCCGAACAAAGCGCGGCGGCTTCCAGATCCACAAGGAGGTTACGAAACTCGCGCAACCGGCCCTGATCGCCGCACACAGCCCGGAAAAAACGAAACCGCTGGCTGCGGCTGACATGCACCGGCAAGGTGCCAAGCAGATGCTGCAGACAGACAAATCTTTGCCGGTCGGTCAGTGGCTTGTTGTGCCAACGGAAACCATCGATCCCGGCAAGGCGAAACCCGACAGGATCCTGCCCCGCATCGACCCAGAAACGGGTCAGGGTCAGACGGGTCGGCTGAGCGCCCCGCTCGAACATGTCGCGGACAAAATGTCCGAAATCACGCACGATCGCCTGACGGTGTGTCGCCGGCAGAGACGGAAAGTCCTCGGCGAAAAAATCATCCAGATATTTGCCCGGCAGCCAGCCCCGCACTACAAGTACCTGCTGCGGTTTATGGCCGACAACCCTTTCCATGCCCCGCGCCAGAATCTCTGGGCCCGGCAGGCCACGAACGGACAGTTGCCGAAAGCCTTTTTTCCCGGCACCGGCCACAGGAAGCCAATGCAAAAAAGACAAGGCGTCCATCGGCCGGCGCCAGAGCCACAGGCCGGTTTGATCGATGGCGTGTGCATCCCCTGCCGTCGCCGGCAATGTTCGCAGCAAGCTGGCCAGATGCTCACCGCCAGCGGTCCATTGCACATTCACCAACAGCCTTTTGAGGGCGTCTGTGGTTGCTGCAACTGGGCTGATCAGATATTTGTTATCCATTTTTTCCAACTGCGGCGAAACATGCGACCCCACTGTCCGGTCGTGTCTACCTGCTCCAGATCCCGGAGAAACCGCCCGACATCCCGGATGGCCCTGTTCGCCGCCGGTCTTCGCAGAACACGGCTGCCGTCGAGATCGACCAGGGTAATCCGCCAACCTTTTCCGGTTGCGCAAACCAGAATATTGTCCCATTTAAGGTCGCCGTGAAGACAACCAAAGCGGTGCATGCGTCCCAGCAGTTGAGCCAGGACAATAAGAAGGCAACACCGCTGCGCGTCGGAAAGGCCCTGCCAGACGATCTTCAGCCGTTGCCCGCCTTCGGCAAAATCGGTCAATACATAGGACCGCTTCAATATCCTGAAAAAGCGTTCTTCCAGGCACAGCACCGGATCGGCGACGGGAATCCGCCGGTAGCGAAACGCCCACATAACCTTCCAGTTATGCACGGCACGGGACCGACGGAAAAGGTGCCTCACCCTGTACCACCAGCCCCGGTCATTGAACCTTTTCAAAAAACCTTCGCCGCAGCTTAAATAGATTCTGCCTGCATGAGTACGGCTGCCCGGCTTGAATATCTGCCCCTGTTCAAGAATTTTGTCCGGATCGGGCAGCAGTTCCCGCAGGGCAGTGCCGGCCCGCTGCTTGTCGCCGTGATAGCGAAATCCATCGCGGTGCCCGGCACAAAACGCTGCATTGTTACCGAAACAATACCTCCCCTGCCGATGCCAGGCAGCGTAGCTTTTTTCATAGGCACATTTTTCTATAAGTCCCCGGTGCAACTGGCCGATCTCCGGGCCGGATCGAACATAAGCCCGTAAAAAACGCTGCCGCTCGGAGCGGCTGGTGAAATCCCAGCAATCCGACAGCAGACCGCCGAGGGCCTTAATCCGGCGGCGCTTGGACAACGGCCGATGGCTGCCCGGCAAATGGCGGCCTCTTGGCAAAAAATCTGTGTTTGCGGGCATCCGATGCGTCACCACAATATCGTCTGCTTTACACACCTGCGTCCCGGCATCGTGCCATCGGCGAACTGCCTGGCCCAGTTTCACAGCCATTCTTCGCTTTTCCCCGGGGGACAGTCGGGCATAAAAGCGAGGCATAAAATCGGCCAGGGGCTGTCCATCTTGCGGCATCTGCCAAGTGCCCCCGCCATCCGTCAACGACCTTATGCTGTTATCG
>NZ_JBFWJQ010000059.1:0-14487 GCF_050253115.1 Syntrophotalea sp. | reverse complement strand
AGGATCAGGCCCTGGAGGTTGATCAGGTCAAGAAGTCCGAGAGCGGCATGATCGTCGATCCCATTACCATGCGCCCGGAGCAGAAAATCTACGAGGCTCTGGAAGTGATGGAAAAATACCGCATCTCCGGTGTGCCGATCACCACCAACGGTCGTCTGGTCGGTATTCTGACCAATCGCGATCTGCGTTTTGAAACCCAGTTGGACCAGCCTATCTCCAATGTCATGACCAAGGATGACCTGGTCACCGTTCCGCCCGGAACCACCCTCGAAGAGGCCAAGTATCATCTGCACAAGCATCGCATCGAAAAACTGCTGGTGGTCGACGATGATTACCAGCTCAAGGGCCTGATTACCATCAAGGATATCGAGAAGGTCCGCAAGTATCCTTTCGCCTGCAAGGACGATATCGGTCGCCTGCGCGTCGGCGCGGCGGTTGGCGTCGGAGCTGATCGCGAGGAACGGCTTGAGGCGCTGGTGCGGGCCGGTGTCGATGTTGTGGTGCTCGATACCGCTCACGGCCACTCCCAGACGGTTCTGGACGCGCTGGCCGATACCCGACGCGCCTATCCCGAGCTGCAGCTTATCGCCGGCAACATCGCCACGGCCGAGGCCGCCGAAGCGCTGATCCGGGCCGGCGCCGATGCCGTCAAGGTCGGCATCGGACCGGGTTCCATCTGCACCACGAGGGTGGTTGCCGGGGTTGGCGTGCCGCAGATCTCCGCCATCATGGATGTGGCCAAGGTGACCCGCAAGGCGGGCATTCCGCTGATCGCCGACGGCGGAATCAAATATTCCGGCGAGGTGCCCAAGGCCATTGCCGCCGGTGCCGATGTCATCATGATCGGTTCGCTGTTTGCCGGAACCGAGGAGTCCCCCGGCGAGACCATCCTCTACCAGGGGCGTACCTATAAATCCTATCGCGGCATGGGCAGCCTCGGCGCCATGAAGCAGGGCAGCAAGGACCGTTATTTCCAGAGTGACGTCGAATCGGAGGTCAAGCTGGTCCCGGAAGGGATCGAGGGGCGCGTGCCGTTTCGCGGCAGCCTGTCGGAGAACATCCATCAGCTGCTCGGAGGCCTGCGTGCCGGCATGGGGTATACCGGCTGCCGCACCCTCGGGGAACTGCAGACCAGGGCCCGGTTCATTCGAATCACCAACGCCGGTTTGCGCGAATCCCACGTCCACGATGTCGCCATAACCCATGAAGCGCCCAACTATCGCGTCGAACGCAGTTTCTGAACACGGGCGACGATAACAGGCAAAATCCTGAGTTGTTAACAGGGATGGAAGGGGACCTGGACTCTCGGTCATGGTCATTATCCCCGTTTATGCAGGGTTTTGATATGTCGCAAATCGGAAAATAAAATCAAAAGTTCAACGGAGTGCCCATGTCCCAGGATATCCATGGTGAAAAGATACTTATACTCGACTTTGGCTCCCAGTATACCCAGCTGATTGCCCGGCGGGTGCGCGAGGCCCATGTCTATTGCGAGTTGCATCCCTTTGACATGGATCTGCAGGCGATCCGCGCGTTCGAGCCCAGCGGCATTATTCTTTCGGGTGGTCCCAAGTCGGTGTACGAGGAGGGCGCGCCGGTGGTGGAAGAGGCCCTGTTCGAACTGGGTGTTCCGGTTCTGGGAATCTGTTACGGCATGCAGCTGATGTCCCGCCATTTCGGTGGTCGGGTGGTGCCGGCCGGCAAACGCGAATACGGGCATGCCAACCTGATGCCCTGCGGCACGCCCGGTCCGCTGTTCAACGATTTTTTCGTCGAGGGCAAAAGCCCGGTATGGATGAGCCACGGCGACCATGTCGAGGCCGTGCCCGCGGGATTCGAAGTGGTTGGGTACAGTGACAACGCGCCGGTGTGCGCCATCCAGAATGTGGAGCGTAACCTGTACGGCGTACAGTTCCACCCCGAAGTCAATCACACGCCGCGCGGCGAGCAACTGCTCGATACTTTTGTGCGCCAGGTCTGCGGCTGTACCGGTCAATGGACCCCCGGCCACATCATCGAGGACGCGGTGAACCGCATTCGCGAGCAGGTTGGCCGGGAGCGGGTGATCCTCGGCCTGTCCGGTGGCGTCGATTCCTCTGTCGCCGCGGCGCTGATTCAGCGCGCCATCGGTGACCAGCTGGTCTGCGTTTTCGTCGATAACGGGCTGCTGCGCCTGGACGAGGGGGATCAGGTGATGCGCACCTTCGCTCAGAACATGGGCGTCAACGTAATCCGTGTCAATGCGCAAGACCGTTTCATGACCGCCCTGGAAGGGGTTGAGGATCCGGAGCGCAAGCGCAAGATCATCGGCAATCTGTTCGTGGAGATCTTCGAGGAAGAGTCCGTCAGAATCGAGGATGCCACCTGGCTGGCCCAGGGTACCATCTATCCCGACGTCATCGAGTCGGCCGGTGCCAAGACCGGCAAGGCCCACAACATCAAGAGCCACCACAATGTCGGCGGGCTGCCCGAGCATATGAAGCTCAAACTGCTGGAGCCGCTGCGCGAACTTTTCAAGGACGAAGTGCGTGCCATCGGAGAAGAGCTCGGCCTGCCTCACCAGATGGTTTACCGTCACCCTTTCCCCGGACCGGGGCTGGGGGTGCGCATACTCGGCGAGGTCAAAAAGGAATACGCCGATATCCTGCGCCGCGCCGATGCCATCTATATCGAAGAGTTGTACCGCACCGGGCATTACGACAAGATCAGCCAGGCGTTCGCCGTGTTTCTGCCGGTCAGGAGCGTCGGCGTCATGGGCGACGGACGCACCTACGAATATGTCATCGCCCTGCGCGCCGTGGAGACCCGGGATTTCATGACCGCCGGCTGGTATCCGCTGCCCTATGCGGAGATGGCTCACATCAGCGGCCGCATCATCAACGAGGTCAAGGGCGTCAACCGGGTGGTCTACGATATTTCCAGCAAGCCTCCCGCGACCATCGAGTGGGAATAGGGCGGTGACGGCCGCGAAAGCCGACGGCCGCGGTCGCCCGCCGCGCAAGTACAGTCAGGCGGCGCGTCTGCACGATCTGGTCCGCATGCTTGAAGCCCGTCACGGCAGTACTGTGGAAGAACTGGCGGAGGAGTGCGGCGTCAACCGCCGCACCGTTTATCGCGACCTGCAAGCCATTCAGGAAGCCGGCTATCCCCTGGTCAAGGAGTTCTCGGGGGATGGCCGGATTCTTTACCGGTTTGTTTCCGGTTTCTCCAGGATCCCGCCCATCACCTTTTCCCTCTCCGAGCTGATGACCCTCTATCTGTGTCGCTCCCAGCTCGGCCTGCTGGAGGGAACACCCTTCATTGACGATCTGGACGCCGTGTTCGGTCGCATTCGCGCCAGTTTGCCGCCGCGCAGCGTGGCGCATCTTGAACGCCTCTCCCAGACGGTCACACCAATGTTCCAGGGACGCCGCGACTACAGCGGAAAACGGGACATTCTGGAAGCGCTGCGCCGTGCTCTGCTGTATCAGTATCGATGCTCCCTCCGTTACGCTCCGGCCCGCCGGCCGGCGGCCGATTATCTGTGTGATCCGTATACCCTGCTGTTTTTCAAAGACGCCCTGTACCTGGTCGGTTACGTGCACAACCGCAAGGCGATGCGCCGTTTTCTGGTCGATCGTATCGAAACGGTGCAGGTCCTGGAAGGCCGTTTTGAGATGCCGGAGAAATTCGATCTCGATGCCGTCGACCGGCAGGCCTTCGGCATGGTCGGTGACAAGCCGCAGTTGATACGGATACGGTTTTTTCCTGAAGTGGCGCATCTCATCCGTGAACGCCGCTGGCACCCTACGCAGAACCTCGATGAACAACCTGACGGATCCCTGATCCTGTCCCTGCGGGCTGGCGGGCATAAAGAGATTCTTGCCTGGCTGTATTCCTTTTTGCCCCATCTCGAAGTTCTGGCGCCGGACGCTCTGCGGCAGGACTTTATTGCCGGCTTACAGAAGCCTCTGGACAGAATGGCGCAGTTGTGACTTATTCTGTCACAGCGAAGGCTTATCCTTTTGCTGCAGGATAAACATTCCACAGGAAAGGATAATGTCATGCTGATGCTTACCGTCGGGGAAAAAACGGGGGAAACGGTTTATCTCGATATTCATCATGCCGAGTGGCGGCAAGCTTCCGGAGCTGCCCATTGGGCCGTTTCCGCATTGCTGGGGGACGGCTGTTACGAGGGAGAGGTATTGATCGAGGCCGGAGAGCGGGTCGAAGTCACTTTCGCCGATGAATGGCTCGGGCGGCCCCAGATCGGCGAACTGTTCGACAGGTTCGGGCGCGAAACCCTGCTGCAGGCCATTCGCGACGCGCTCTGCAAAAACGGATCGGCTGGCACCAGTCCGGGTCACCGTCTTCCGGCGGCCTTGTTTTCCTGATGGCTGCGGCCGTTCGGTTAGCGCAGGAAGATCCCTGTCCATACAGGCTGCGGCGTTTTGCACTTCCCTGGATCGGACGGCCGAGGCTGTTGTCGTTGCATTTAACGACCGACTGAAGTAAAAAGAAGAGCATATTTTACTTCAGGAGCGTTTTTATGAAGATCCTGGTTCTCGCTTCCACCAGCCCTTACCGGATGCAGCTGATGCGGCAGCTGGGTCTGCCGTTTCATGTCGCTGCGCCCCAGTATCAGGAACGGATATCCCAGGACATCGCGCCGGAGTTGCTGGTCAAGCATCAGGCTGCCGGCAAGGCCCGAAGTCTGGCGGAAAAATACCCCGATGCGCTGATTGTCGGATCCGATCAGGTGTTTGTGGACGCGACCGGAAGAATCGTCGGCAAACCGGCCGGTTTCGAAGCCGCGGTGCGGCAGTTGCGCGGCATGGTCGGCAAAACCCACACCTTTTATACCGGATTGTCGGTCTATGACAGCAACCGGGATGAGGCCGTGACCGATTTTACGACATTCCGGGTGACCCTGCGGCCTCTTTCGGAAGATCAGATCCGGACATATCTGCTGCGGGAAAACCCCCTGGACTGCGCCGGCGCCTTCAAGATCGAAGGGTTGGGCATCGCTCTTATGCAGCGCCTTGACGGGGAGGATTATACGGCCCTTATCGGCTTGCCTTTGATCAAGCTGGTGGATTTCCTGGCGCATTTCGGGGTCAGGGTGCTCGGGGACGAGACGCATTCTTGACCCGTCGCGGATGCGGTGATACAGTGGCGCCGCTTCGTTCCCGCAAACCTGTCGCTGCTCCCATTGAACATCAACACGAGAATAACGTGACCGCTCCCAGGCAAGGGCCTGCTTGTCCGAACACAGGCCGAACATCGGTGCCGACGGCGGTTGCGACGGTTGGATAGTGCATGCATAAATCCTCGTTTGTCCATCTCCACGTTCACACTCAGTACAGTCTTCTCGACGGCGCCATCCGCATCGGCGATCTGGCCAAACGGGCCGAAGCCTGCGGCATGCCGGCCATCGCCATCACCGACCATGGCAACATGTTCGGGGCCGTCGAATTTTACAGCAAACTCAAAGGCAGCCCTGTCAAGCCCATTATTGGTTGCGAAGTCTATGTCGCGCCCGGCTCCCGTTTCGAAAAGAGCAACCTGCGCGGCGGCGACAAGGCCTACCATCTGGTGTTGCTGGCGCAGGATCTCGAAGGCTACCGGAATTTGTGCCGCATGGTTTCCTGCGGATACCGGGAAGGATTTTACTACAAGCCACGCATCGACTGGGAGTTGCTGCGCAGGCACAACAAGGGGCTGATCGCGCTGACGGCATGCCTCGGCGGTGAACTGCCGACCCTGATCGCGCAGGGCAAAACCGAACAGGCGCTGGCCCGGGCTCGCGATATGGCGACGGTGTTCGATAATAAACGCCTGTATCTGGAGCTGCAGGAAAACTTCATCGCCGAGCAGAAGCCGGTCAACCAGGGCCTGATCGCCATCGGCAAGGAGCTGGGATTGCCGCTGGTCGCCACCAACGACTGCCACTATCTCACACGCGAGTCCGCCGCCGCGCACGAGGTGCTGTTGTGCGTTCAGACCGGCAAGACCATGGACGATCCCGACCGCTTCCGCTTTGCCAACGACGAATTCTACCTGAAGACCCCCGAGGAGATGACGGAGCTTTTTCAATACGCCCCGGAAGCGCTCGCCAACACCCTGGAGATTGCCGATCGCTGCAATCTTGAGCTTGACTTCAATACCTATCATTTCCCCCAGTACGAGAAGCCGGAAGAAAAATCCCTCGACCAGGTTCTGGAAGAGAATTCCTGGAAGGGGCTGGAGGAACGCCTGACGGAGATCCGCCGGCTGCGTCCCGATTTTTCCGCCGAACACGAGCAGGTCTATCGTGACCGGCTGGTGCGGGAACTCGAATGCATCAACAGCATGGGTTTCCCGGGCTATTTTCTGATCGTGGCCGATTTCATCAACTGGGCCAAGGACAACGGCATCCCGGTCGGCCCCGGTCGTGGCAGCGCTGCGGGTTCGCTTGTGGCTTACGCCATCCGCATCACCGATATCGATCCCATCCCCTACAATCTGCTGTTCGAGCGTTTCCTCAATCCCGAGCGTGTATCGATGCCTGATATCGATGTCGATTTCTGCATTTATGGGCGAGAGGACGTTATCGACTATGTGCGCCACAAGTACGGGGAGGAAAATGTCGCCCAGATCATCACTTTTGGCACCATGATGGCCAAGGGGGTGATCCGCGACGTCGGCCGCGCCCTCAGCATGTCCTACGGCGACGTGGACAAGATTGCCAAGCTGGTGCCCGCGGTTCTCAATATCACCCTGAAGGAGGCCCTCGAACAGGAACCGCGTCTGCAGGAACTCTACGACAAGGATCCCCAGGTCAAACAGCTGCTCGATATCGCTCTCACCCTTGAGGGACTCACCCGGCATGCTTCGACCCATGCCGCCGGCGTGGTGGTTACCCCCAATCCACTGTCGGAATACCTGCCGTTGTACACCGATCCCAAATCGGGGGCTCAGGTTACCCAGTTTCCGATGAAGTACGTCGAGAAGATCGGCCTGGTGAAGTTTGATTTTCTCGGGCTGAAAACCCTGACGGTGATCGCCAACGCCGTGCGCCTGATTCGCGAAGGCAAAAATCCTTCCTTCGATCTCAAGCTGGTGCGGGATGATGATGCCGAGACCTACCGGCTGCTGTCCGCCGGCGAGACCACGGGGGTGTTTCAGCTGGAGTCCTCCGGCATGAAAGAACTGCTGGTCAAGCTCAAACCGAGCTGCTTCGAGGACATCATCGCGGTCTGCGCCCTCTATCGGCCAGGCCCTCTGGGCTCGGGCATGGTGGATGACTTTATCCTGCGCAAGCACGGCAAGAAGGAAATCACCTACGATTTTCCGCAGCTTGAACCGATTCTGAAGGATACCTACGGGGTCATCGTCTATCAGGAACAGGTCATGCTCATTGCCCAGGTGCTGGCCCGCTATTCCCTGGGCGGCGCCGATTTGCTGCGGCGCGCCATGGGCAAGAAAAAGCCCGAAGAGATGGCCAAGCAGAAGGAAATCTTCATGGCGGGGGCCGCCGGCAATCAGCTCGACGTCAAAAAAGCCGAGGCGGTTTTCGATCTGATGGAAAAATTCGCCGCCTACGGATTCAACAAATCCCATTCGGCGGCCTATGCGCTGGTTGCCTACCACACCGCTTACCTGAAGACCCACTATCCGGTGGAGTTCATGGCCGCGCTGTTGACCGAGGACATGGAGAACACCGACAAGGTCATCAAGAACATCAACGAAGTGCGCTCCATGGGGATCGAGGTGCTGCCGCCTGACATCAACGCTTCGAGCAGTTCCTTTACGGTGCATGACAATGCCATCCGTTTTGGTCTCGGGGCGGTCAAAGGGGTCGGCGCGGCCGCCATCGAGGCAATTCTCGAAGCCCGTCAGGAGCAGCCTTTCGCCTCTCTGCACGATTTGTGCGAGCGGGTCGATCTGCGCAAGGTCAACAAAAAAGTCATCGAGGCCCTCATCAAGTGCGGTGCCTTCGACACCCTTGGCGGATACCGCGCCCAGTTTCTGACCGTGCTGGAAGAAGCCATGGAAGTCGGCCAGAAAATGCAGCGCGAAAAGCAGGAGGGGCAGGCGTCTCTGTTCGGAACCGAAGAAATTGTTTCACCGCGCGGCACCAGTTACGGTGTACTCCCCGCGATGGAAGAATGGCCGGATAAAATCAAGCTCGGGTTTGAAAAGGAATCCCTCGGATTTTATATTACCGGCCATCCCCTGGGACGCTACCAGGAGGTCATCCGGCGTTTCGCCAACTGTACCACCGCCGAACTTGCGGAGCGGGCGGATAAGGAGGAAGTGCGCCTGTGCGGCATGGTCAGTGGCATGCGCGACCTGATGACCAAAAAGGGCGAGCGCATGGCCTTCGTCACCCTGGAGGACTTAAGCGGTTTCGTGGAAATGGTGGTGTTCCCCGACGTTTATCGAGAAGCGGCCGAAGTGCTGCATGCCGATCAGCCGCTGCTGATCAGCGGCACGGTGGAGGTGTCGGAAGATACCCGCAAGCTCATGCCCCGGGAAATCCTGCCCTTGCAGGAGGTCAGCCGCAAGGAGACCCGAAGGGTTCATTTCCGGTTTCAGGTGCCCGGGCTTGTCGACGATCTGCTGCACCGTCTCAAGGAAATCATTCTTCGCCATCGGGGCGGCTGCCCGGTGCTGATGCATCTGGTGATTCCCAACCGCAGTGAAACGGTTCTGCGCCTGCCGGAAAGCCTTAAAATTGCCCCCTCGGACGAAATGATGGAAGACATCGAACGCCTGTTTGGGTACAATGTGGTCACTTTTGAATAAAAGTTCTTTTGTCCGCTCATGGCGTGCTTCTTGCTGTAGCTCTTGTTGTGATATCGCGGCGGAAATGGATTTCAGGAGACTTTCATGCAATTTTACCTGGATTTTGAAAAACCCCTGGTCGAACTGGAACATAAGCTTAACGAGTTGCGCGGCTATTCCACCGATGAGGTCGATTTTTCAGGCGAAATCCAAAAACTGGAGAAGAAGGCCAAAAAATTGCGGCAGGAAATCTTTTCCAATCTTACCCGCTGGCAGTTGACGCAACTGGCACGCCACGTCAACCGTCCTTTTACCCTCGATTTTGTCAAGCACATCTTCACGGACTGGTTCGAGGTCCATGGCGATCGTAATTTCCGCGAGGACCCGGCGCTGGTATGCGGTTTTGCCCGGTTCGACGGCGAGCCCTGTGCGGTTATTGGACATCAGAAGGGTCGGGACACCAAGGAAAAAGTCTACCGCAATTTCGGCATGCCCAATCCCGAGGGGTATCGCAAGGCTCTGAGGGTCATGCAGATGGCCGAGCAGTTCGGCCTGCCGATCTTCACCTTTGTCGACACGCCGGGGGCTTTTCCCGGAATCGGGGCCGAGGAGCGGGGCCAGGCCGAAGCCATCGCCCGCAATCTTCGGGAAATGGCGGCTCTCAAGGTGCCCGTTATCGTTACCGTTACCGGAGAAGGCGGTTCAGGAGGGGCGTTGGCTGTCGCTGTCGGCAATCGGGTGCTGATGATGGAAAATGCCGTCTATTCGGTCATCTCTCCCGAAGGCTGCGCGGCCATTCTGTGGAAGGATGGGAGCAAGGGGGCCGAAGCCGCCGAAGCGCTCAAGCTTACGGCGCACGATATCGAAAAACTGGGTTGTGTCATCGACGAGGTGATTCCCGAACCTCTGGGAGGCGCCCATGCGGATCACGCGGCTGCCGCTGCGATGGTGCATGCATGTCTGCGCAAACATTTCGATGCCCTGAAAGGCCTCTCGTCCGAAGAATTGCGGGAACAGCGTTACCGAAAGCTGCGCGCCATGACCATCGTTGAGGAATAGGGCGCCCATTCCGAATGCCTCGCTTCCGACACGGTCTTGCCGTGACTTCAGATATGCCGGATGCGCCGTGAGGTTCGGGCGTCATTGTTTTTTTCGATGTGATGGCCCTCATGGTGGCTGTGCCGCTGTGGTTGTCATGGGTCTGAGATGCCCGGCTTTATCGCCAACAGGGATTGCAACTTGAACGCCGGGCGAATCGTTGTGGAGGAGCCATGCATAAAAAACTTTCCATAACATCAGCAGACGCTGTGCGTATCGGGATTGCTGTGTTGCTGACCGCCTGGCTTGCTGGATGCGGCGGCGGTTATCGCACGCGGGTCATGGACACCCCGGAAACGGCAGGCCTCAAGGGTCATCAGAAGCCCTATACGGTCAACGGACGACTTTACCGGCCGATGACGAGCAGCGAAGGATTTTCCCAGGAAGGCATCGCCAGCTGGTACGGGTCCGATTTTCACGGCAAAAAGACCAGCAATGGCGAGCTTTACGATATGCATGGCATGACCGCGGCGCACAAGACCCTGCCGATGGGGACCAGTGTGCGGGTGGTCAACCGGCAGAACGGGCGCGAGTCGGTTGTGCGCATCAACGACCGGGGTCCTTTTGTCGGCGAGCGTATTATCGATCTGTCCTACGCGGCCGCCAGCCAGCTTGGGGTGGTCGGGCCGGGAACGGCGCCGGTGCGGATCGAGGCACTGGGCATTGCCCGGTCCGATGATCTGGGGAACATTACCTATCAGCCGTCTCCGAGTTACGATGTCGGCAGTTTCGCCGTGCAGATCGGCTCGTTTACAGTTAACGACAATGCCCGGCGCCTGGCGGAAAAATACCGTCAGCAATTGGGGCAGGCCACCATCAAGCAGGAATGGGTTGCCGGTCGGTTGTTCTACCGGGTCTGGGTGGGTCGTTACGATTCCCTGTCCGCCGCTCATGCGGCCAAGGAAAATTTCGGGCGTTCCGGCTACGGCAACTGTTTTGTCGTAGCCCTGGACTGATGCCGAAGGGCGTTTCCCGGTAGAGATCTTTTTGATGTAAACAGTTCGGGCAGTTGTCATGGAATTTACGGCTCATGAAAACCTGTCGGCCAACGATACTCTGAAAAGCATGGAGCAGATCGTTCAGCTGCGACTTGAACTGCCCACCCCACCCAATGTCGTTTTCCGGTTGCTGGAAGTTGTCAGGGACGACGAACACTCTTTCCGGGAAATCGGCGCTATCATCAGCAAGGATCCTTCCCTGACGGCCCGCATGATGAAGGCGGCCAATTCCTCGGTGTTCGGATTTCCCGGCAAGATCAGAAGCATCGACAGTGCCCTGACGGTGCTCGGCATCAACCTGATTCGGAATATCGCCCTGTCGTTCGTCATCGTGGAGGGGATAACCTGCCCCCCGGCCCGCTGGTTTGACATCACGTATTTCTGGAAACGCGCCATCACTTCGGCCGTTGCCGCCGAGATGATTGCCTCCCTGACCGGTTTACACAGCGATGATACTTTTCTGTGCTCACTGCTGCAGGACATCGGGGTGCTGGTCATGTACCAGCAAATGGAGGATGACTACAAGCAGGTCCTGCTGATGAAAGCTTTTGCCGGAAGCCAGAGTTTTCCCGTGGAGAGGGAGCTTATCGGTTTCGATCATGGTCAGCTGGGGGGATTGATGCTCAAGCAGTGGGGATTGCCCGAGAGCGTGTATCTTCCGGTTTTCCACCATCATGACCGGCCGCCGGGGGCTTTTCCCGATGCGGCGCTGATTGGCATTCTCCGCGTCGGGGACATGCTGTCCGCACTGTATCATGGTGCCGCCGGCAGTCGCACCCTGGAGCTTGTGTTTGACATCCTGGAGAGCAGCTACGGGCTGGAACGGGAGGCCATAAAGCAGATGATCGATCTTCTGGCCGCAAGGACCATGGAGATTCTGAATTTTTTCGACATCGATCCGG
Source organism: Syntrophotalea sp. (assembly GCF_050253115.1). Lineage (NCBI taxonomy): Bacteria > Pseudomonadati > Thermodesulfobacteriota > Desulfuromonadia > Desulfuromonadales > Syntrophotaleaceae > Syntrophotalea > Syntrophotalea sp. The sequence continues at coordinate 2,741 of NZ_JBFWJQ010000059.1, read as the reverse complement.
GCGAGATGAAACCGCTTTCGCAGCTTTTGCAGGAGGCCAACGCCGAACTCGGCAAACGGGCGATGTCTTATGAATGTCTGGTAGGCCAGTTGCGGCAATCCCGGGAAGAATCCACGCGGTTTATCGCCAAATTGCTCGAAGCCAACAACGAACTGCGCAACCTCGCATACCGGGACGAATTGACCGGACTCTATAATCATCGCTATTTTCTGCAGCAGATCGACAAGGAACTGGAGCGTTCCAGCCGTTACGGCAGCCCTCTGTCGCTGATGTTTTTTGATATCGACTTTTTCAAGGACATCAACGACTCTCACGGTCATCTGGCGGGGGATGCGGTGCTGCGCAGCATTGCAAGCCAGGTGACGACCTGCATGCGCGGTTGCGATGTGGTGGCACGTTACGGCGGCGATGAATTCGCTGTCATTATGCCGGAAACGGATCGCGGCGGACTGGAGTCCCTGTGCGAGCGTCTGCGTGGGCATATTGAAAGGACACAGATTTCCGTCAACGGCAAAACCCTCGGCATCACTGTCAGTATCGGCGGTGCCTGCTTCGATGGCCAGGGTCAGAAAGTCACCCGTTTCGCCATGCTGAATGTCGCCGATCAGGCTATTTATCAGTCGAAAAAGTCCGGCCGCAATACCATAACGGTCAGAACGATTGTATGATGAGCCTGTTTTTTTAATGCCTTTATTTCACTGAACATGCAGGGGCAATCATGGACAAAAAAAAAGAATTTGTACTGAAAATGGCGCCGAATCACGCGCTGAGCCTGTATCCCGCCTGTGATACCTGTGACGGCCAAAAGCCCGGGATCGGCTATTTATGTGGCAGCGACGAGGAAGGCAATGGTTTTGTCGTCTGGATTTCCGACAAGAATGTTTATCAGCTGATGGAAAAAATAATTGCCAGACGCTGAAGTTTTGACTTTTCGACAATTTTCTGTTCCATATGAATACGCCTCTTGCCGTTTATCGCAGGGGGCGTTTTTGTATACTGATTGTGAAAACATCGTGATGTCGATTTCTCGTCCAGGGAGGGTACCATGAACATTCTGGTGGCTTGTGATTCCTTCAAGGGCAGCCTGACGGCCGTCGAGGCATGCACTATCATTGCCGCTACGCTGGGTCGCATTCATCCGGGCTGGAACTTGCGCGTCTGTCCGCTGGCCGATGGCGGCGAAGGTACGGCCGAGCTCCTGACCGGCGCGGCGCAGGGATGCTGGAGGGACGTTGGGGATGTGATGGGACCGTTGCCCGGCATGCGCATGACCGCCTCCTACGGCTGGGTTGCCCCGAGCGCAACGGCCATCGTGGAAATGGCCAGAGCCAGCGGCCTGGTGCTTCTGGATGCCGCGCATCGTCGCCCGCTGGAAACCACTACCTACGGTACGGGGCAGCTTCTGCAGGCAGCGGTACGGCAGGGCGCCCGTCACATATTGCTGACGCTTGGCGGCAGCGCCACGGTGGACGGCGGTACCGGCGCTGCGCGGGCCCTCGGATGGCGATTTCTCGACGCCATGGGACAACCGGTCCCGCTCGGCGGCGGCAGTCTGTCAACGCTGCGTCGGATTGTGCCGCCCGTGAATCGGCTGCCGGAGGTTACGGTGCTGTGCGATGTTGTCAACCCCCTGTGCGGGGCACAGGGGGCGGCACGGGTATTCGCACCCCAGAAAGGGGCGACCCCCGCCCAGGTCGAAATGCTGGAACAGGGGCTTGCCCACCTTGCAGAGCTTATCCAGGAACAACTCGGTATGAACGTGGCCGTTATTGCAGGCGGGGGAGCGGCCGGCGGTTTCGGCGCCGGCGCCGTGGCTTTCCTGGGGGGCAGGCTGCGGGGGGGGATTGCCGTGGTGATGGAACGGCTCCGGTTTGAACAAGAATTGCGGTCCGCCGATTGGGTCATTACCGGCGAAGGGTGTCTGGATCCTACCTCCCTGCATGGAAAAGTGGTCAGCGGTGTGCTGGAACGGGCCCGGCGGTTTGGGGTGCCCGTGGCCGTTCTGGCGGGTCGGCTGCAATTGAACGCCAAAGAGTGCACCCGGGCAGGGGTCCGCCACGCCCTGTCCGTTACCCCTGAGGACATGCCGCTTGACGAGGCTTTCGCCCGTGCCGCCGAATTGCTGAGCTGCGCGGCGGAGCGATTGGCCGCACGGTTGCATCCCCCGTCACGGACCTGACATGGGTTTTGCCAGGGATTTTACCTCTTCCGCAACTCGGCATCTGGCAAGGGAGGCTGTTTCTGGTATGTTATAGATCATGATGTAAAAATCTTCATGGTTTTATTTTTTCCAGGGGTCCAGAAGCAGCATTTGGGTCGGCGGAGGGAGGTACGAAGCCGTGGTTTTCGGAAAATGTAGCGAGCGGGGGCAGTCAGCGGTGGAGTATGCCGTCGTTCTTGCCTTGATTGTTGCTGTAGCAATGGCGTCCATAGGCGATTTGGGCAAGATTGTCAATCATACATATACGCCCGTGGCGAATGCCTTGCCGGGAGGTGATGACGGCGGTTCCGGTGGCGGTTCCGGTGGCGGTTCCGGTGGCGGTTCCGGTGGCGGTTCCGGTGGCGGTTCGGGCGGCGGTTCCGGTGGCGGTTCCGGTGGCGGTTCCGGTGGCGGTTCCGGTGGCGGTTCCGGCGGGGGTTCCGGCGGTGGTTCCGGCGGTGGTTCCGGCGGGGGTTCCGGCGGGGGTTCCGGGGGTGGTTCCGGCGGTGGTTCCGGTGGCGGTTCCGGGGGCGGTTGCGGG